>NZ_JBSGDP010000026.1:0-76935 GCF_053602435.1 Nocardia sp. NPDC004415 | reverse complement strand
CGAGGCAAAGACGCGCGAAGTGGCCGGGTTCTAGGCGACACCCACGACGAACGCCGCCCGCCGAGTGATCGGCGGGCGGCGTTCGGTGTCGACGGGGGTTACTTCACCGGGAGCAGGCCGTCGGTGCCGCCACCGACATCGGTGATCTTCCAGTCCTGGCCCGCGTCCACGGTGATGGTGAACAGCACGGTGTTGCGCTGCGGGTCGGGATTCTGGGCATTGGTGGTGCTCACGTCGACGAAGGCGTCGACCTGGTAGACATCGCCCTCGTGCGAGATCACCTTGGCGGTGATCGGGGTGGCGGCGGAGGTCCACTTCAGCACGGCGAGGATCTGCTCGAGCTTGGGGCTGGCGGCGTCGAACTTGTCGGCGACCGGCTTGGCGGTGCCCGCCTTGAGGTTGGTGAGCCAGGCGTTGTAGTCCTGGTAGTTCACATTGCCCGAGCCGACGGCGTAGTCCAGGGCGATCTGCTCGGCCCTGGCGTCGTCGGCGGCCTGCGCGTCGCGGTCGGACAGTTCCGAGCGGGCGGAGCCGAGCAGGACGCCAAGGACGATGGCGATGATCGCGAGCACGGCGATCACGCCACCGCCGATCAGCGAGGAGACCCGCAGCGCGACGGTGCCCTTCTGCGGCTCGGTCGGCTCGGCCTTCTTCGTCAGGTCGGTGGCGCCTTCGGTGCTGTCGGGCATGGCTCGTCGCTTTCGATTACGGAGGTGTCGGCAGACACAGGCTACTGACGACCGACCCGAACCGGGACATCGCGTCCCAGGTAACTCGCGCCGTCGCGTCGCTCAGGACCAGCGCAAACCCGGGAAACGGTCGCTCGGGCGATATCGATCACACCCGCTGGTTTCAGGCATCGAAGCGCTCGGCGAGCCAGGCCAGCAGCGGATCGGTGTCGGTGTGCAGCACGCCGAAGTGCGGGCTGATCGGGTTGGGCGCGGACTGCTCGTAGGTGACCTCGGTGATCCGGTCGGTGCCGTTGATCGCGCGCAACTGGGCGACCAGCGCGGCCGTCCCGGCGGGGTTCACGCGCGGATCGTCGGCACCCTGCACCACCCGCACCGGCGCCGCGATCGGCAGCGCGGGCTGAGTGGCGGTGAGCCGGGCGATGAGCTTCGCGAAATCCGGGCCGCCGAGCGCCTCCGGGCGCACGATCTCGGTGCCCCTGATGCCACCCCAGGAATCGGGCTCGCTCAGGCCCACCCGGCAGCGCGACTCGGTGTCGCGCAGGTACAGCTCGTAGGCCCGGTCGGTGAAGATCGCGCGGGGGTCGATGGACGGGTCGGCGGCGACCGCGCCGGTGACGAACAGCGGATGGAAGGCGAAGCCCTCGTTGGTCACCGGCGCCAGCAGGCTCGCCTGGAAACCGGCGGCGATGTTGTTGGCAGGCGCGGTGGCCACGGCGGTGACGAGTTCGAGCTCCGGGGTCCAGGTCGGCGCGTGATGGGCGGCGAACAACGCGGCCTGGCCGCCCTGCGAATGGCCGAAGGTCGCGAAACGCGCCGACAGCTCCGGATGCAGGGCGCGGGCGGCGCGGACGATGTCGAGCACGCCGCGCGCCTCGGACTCACCGAGCAGATACGGGTGCGGGCCGGGGGTGCCGAGGCCCTCGTAGTCGGTCATCACCACGGCGTAGCCCGCGCGCAGCAGCGCGTTGAGGACCGGCTGCGGGTCGGCGTTGAACGGATGCGCCGGGGATTCGGCGGTATCGCGCGAGGGCGCGCACAGGTCGGCCGAGCCGAGCGTGCCGTGCGCCCAGCTCACCACGGGGTGGCCGGGCGCGGGTGTCCTCGGCAGGGCGATGATGCCGGAGACGGCGATCGGCTCGCCGTGCACCGATTCCGAGCGGTAGAGCACGCGTTCGTTGACGGCGGCGTCGGCCAGGGCGGCGACGCCGGTCAGCGGGGCCGACCAGATCGGGTCACCGTGCTCGCCCGCCGCGAGCGCGGGCGGCTGATAGAACGCCTCGCCGTCCGGGGCGGCGAGCGCCGGGCCGCCCGCGGCGAACACCGCCGCCGCCACGGTGGCCGCGACCGCGGCCCGTCCACTGGTCGAATCGCTCATCTGTGACCCTTCTCCTACTCGGTGTGACGGACGGTACGCGGGTAATTTCGGGTGCTACCTCGGGCAATGAGACAATGGCGTGCGTGACTATCACGATGCCCCAGGCCCCCGCGGCGCTGCGGATCGGGCCGTACGCGGTCGATCCGCCGGTCGTGCTCGCACCGATGGCGGGCATCACCAATCTCGCGTTCCGCAAACTCTGCCGGGAATTCGGCAGCGACACCGCTATTTACGTCTGCGAGATGATTACCGCGCGGGCGGTGGTGGAGCGCAACGAGAAGACGCTGCACATGATGGCCTTCGACGCGAACGAGCATCCGCGCTCGATGCAGCTCTACGGCGTGGACCCCAAGACGCTCGGTGAAGCGGTGCGCATCGTGGTCGGCGAGGGCTGGGCCGATCACATCGACCTGAATCTGGGCTGCCCGGTCAAGAAGGTCACCCGGCTCGGTGGTGGCTCCGCGCTGCCCTACAAGCGCAGGCTCTTCGCCAATATCGTGCGTGAGATGGTCGCGGCGGCCGAACCGGCGGGCGTGCCGGTGACGTTCAAGTTCCGCATCGGCATCGACGACGACCACCACACCTACCTCGACACCGGCCGCATCGCCGAAGCCGAGGGCGCGGCCGCGGTCGCCCTGCACGCGCGCACCGCCGCGCAGCTGTACTCCGGCGCGGCCGACTGGTCGGCCATCGCCCGCCTCAAGGAAGCCGTCACCACCATCCCCGTGCTCGGCAACGGCGACATCTTCACCGCCGACGACGCGCTGAAGATGATGGCCGAGACCGGCTGCGACGGCGTCGTCGTCGGACGTGGCTGCCTGGGCCGCCCGTGGCTGTTCGCCGAACTCAGCGCCGCGCTGCGCGGCGAGCCGATCCCGGACGGGCCCACCCTCGGCCGGGTCGGCGAGATCCTGGTGCGCCACGCCACCCTGCTCGCCGAGCACGACGGCGAGGACAAGGCCATGCGCGACATCCGCAAGCACATGGCCTGGTACCTGATGGGCTTCCCGGTCGGCTCGCAGCTGCGGCGCAGCTTCGCGACCGTCTCGCGGCTGTCCCAGATCGAGGAGCTGGTGGCCCAGCTCGACCCGGACGTGCCCTTCCCCACCGACGCCCTCGGCCCCCGCGGCAGGCAGGGCTCCCCGCAGACCAAAGTGGTGCTGCCGGAGGGCTGGCTCGACGATCCCGAGGACGACACCGTGCCCACCGCGGCCGATGTGATGCACAGCGGAGGCTGAGCGCGAGCCAGGTCACGGGGGCAATGTCATCAGTGCGCAACGAGATCGCCAGCGGTTCGTTTGCGCACAGGAGTGGCCTCTCGTGGCGGAATCGTTATCATTGCGGACATCGTTCCTCTCCGGTCCGACCCGGAGCCGGACGATGACGCGCAGGCTGCGCCAGAGTGAGAAGTGAGGTTCGTTGGTGGGTGACGATCGGCGCGGGCGTACGCCCAGGTCCGGAGGTCGCGCCCCCTGGGAGCGCTACCCCACGGCAGAACCCACCGAGACCGAGAGCACCGGCAGGCGTTCGCGGCACGCCGACGCGGCACCGGAGTCCGGCTCCGCGCCGCTGACGGTGCAGGACCTCGTCGACCGCGTCGACAGCGAACGCACCAAGCGCAGACGCCCGGCTCCTGCCCCCGAGGCCGCCCCCGCCTCCCGCGCGGGCCGCCGCGCCCGCGAACAGGCACCCCGCCCCACCCCGCGCGCCGACATCGCGCCGCGCACCGACTCCTCCCCCGTCGCCGAGGACATCGCGGGCCGCACCGCCCCCTCCCCCGCCGACCGCACCGCGACCACCGCGCTGCCCGTCGGCGTGCGCAACGATCCGGGCGACCCGGTCACCGACATCCTGCCCGCCATCACCGACACGGCCGCGCCGCCCCAGCGGGCCAGGCCGGTCAAGACGGCGCCGCCCGCGCCACCCAAGCGGCCCGATGGGGACAAGCGTGCCGGTGCGGACGGACCCCGGCGCAGGCAGTTGCGCATGGCGGGCCGGGTGTCGTTGACCTTCATGGCAGTACTCGCGCTGGTGATCACCGGTGGCGGGTGGAGTTACCTGCAAGCGACCAACAACGGGTTCACCCAGGTCTCGGCGCTGGACGGTTCCACCGACGATGTCCTCGACGGTGACATGCAGCTCGGCGACGAGAACTACCTGATCGTCGGCACCGACACCCGCGCGGGGCTCAATGCCGGTGTCGGCGCGGGCACCACCGACGACGCCGAGGGCGCGCGCGCCGACACGGTGATGCTGGTGCACATTCCGGAGAACCGCTCCCGGGTCGTCGTGGTGTCGTTCCCGCGCGACCTGGACGTCAACCGGCCACAGTGCACGGGCTGGGACAACGACAAGGGCGACTACACCGACGAGAAGGTCTCCCCTTTCCTCGGCGACAAGCTCAATGCCGTCTACGCCGCAGGCGGCCCGCGCTGCCTGGTCGATGTGGTGCGCAAGATGTCGGGCCTGAACATCGGCCACTTCATCGGTATCGACTTCGCCGGTTTCGAGGCCATGGTCGACAAGATCGGTGGCGTCGAGGTGTGCTCGACCAAGCCGATCATCGACGGCGTGCTCGGCACCGTGCTCGAGACCTCCGGCCGTCAGCTCATCACGGGCCAGGCCGCGCTGAACTACGTGCGCGCCCGGCATGTGGTCGGTGAGGAGCGCAGCGACTACGACCGCATCCACCGTCAGCAGCAGTTCCTGTCGGCGCTGCTGCGCGGGGCGCTGTCGGGCAAGGTCCTGCTCGATCCGGGCAAATTGCAGGGCTTCGTGGACGCTTTCCGCGAGCACACCTTCGTCGACGGCGTGGCCACCCAGGACCTGATCCTGCTCGGCCGCTCGCTGCAGAAGGTGAGCGCGGGTGCGGTCACCTTCATCACCGCGCCGACCGCGGGCACGACCAACTACGGCAACGAGATCCCCCGCGAATCCGACATCAAGGCGATCTTCCGCGCGATCATCGACGACCAGCCGCTGCCCGGCGAGGAGACCGCCCCGCCGATCACCTCCTCCACCACCCCCGCCCCGGCCACCGAGGCGCCCAAGATCTACGCGGTGAGCCCCAGCTCGGTCTCGGTGCGGGTATCCAACGGCTCCGGCCTGGGCGGTGTCGCCCAGCAGACGGCCAACCGGCTCGGCGCGCAGGGCTTCGGCATCTACCACGTCGGCAACTACGCCATGGGCAGCAGCGACACCACCAAGGTGCGCTACTCCGCGGGCAACGAGGCCGAGGCGGCCACCGTCGCCAGCGCGATCCCCGGCGCCTCGATCGAGCGCGCCGACGACCTCGACGGCGGCATCGTCGACCTGATCCTCGGCTCGGATTTCGCCGGTACGGTCCGCACCCCCACCGCGGTCGGCTCCGAGATCACCGGTGCCGCTTCCGGTGAGCCGATCACCGCCGCACCGGTGGCCCTGCCCTCGGACCTCGAGCACATGAACGCGGCCGACACCAGCTGCGATTGAGCCGCCGCGCAGCCATCCGCCATTAACCCGGCGTTGGGTGACAGCGCTGCTGGTACCCACTAGGGTCAGCTTTCATGCGTGTGATCTACAACGAGCAGATGGCCGATCTCGCCAACCTCCTCGGCGAGATGGCCGGTCTCGCCGGCCAGGCGATGGAACGGGCCACCCAGTCGCTGCTGCAGGCCGACCTCACGCTGGCCGAGCAGGTCATCGGGGAGCAGGACCGGATCTCGGTGATGATCAGCGAGGCCGAGGAGAAGGCGTTCGCGCTGCTGGCCCTGCAGGCGCCCGTCGCGGGCGATCTGCGGCAGGTGGTGAGCGCGATCCAGATCGTCAACGACGTGAACCGGATGGGCGCGCTGGCGCTGCACGTCGCCAAGGTGACCCGCCGCCGCCACCCCAACCACACGCTGCCGGAGTCGGTGAACGGCTACTTCGCCGAGATGGGCCGCATCGCGGTGAACATGGGCGCGGGCGCCAAGGAGGTGCTCGAGACCCGTGATCCCGAGCGCGCCGCCCAGCTCAACCAGGACGACGAGGCGATGGACGACCTGCACCGTCACCTGTTCACCCTGCTGATGGACCGTGAGTGGAAGTACGGCGTGGCCTCCGCCGTCGACGTCACCCTGCTGGGCCGCTACTACGAGCGCTTCGCCGACCACGCCGTCGAGATCGGCCGCCGCGTGATCTTCCTGGTCACCGGCGTGCTCCCCTCCGATGAGGACGTCGAGAACTAGGAACACGCAAAAGCCCCCGCACTCCTTCGAGGAGGCGGGGGCTTTCTCGTGGCCGGGGTTTTTCCTAGCCGAAGCGGCCGGAGATGTAGTCCTCCGTGGCGCGCTGGGTGGGGTTGGAGAAGATCTTCTCGGTGTCGTCGATCTCGATGAGCTTGCCGGGCTTGCCCTGCGCCTCGAGGTTGAAGAAACCGGTCTGGTCGCTCACGCGCGCGGCCTGCTGCATGTTGTGGGTGACGATGACGATCGTGAACTCTTTCTTGAGCTCGGTGATCAGGTCCTCGATCGCCAGGGTGGAGATCGGGTCCAGCGCCGAACACGGCTCGTCCATCAGCAGCACGTCGGGCGAGACCGCGATGGCGCGGGCGATGCACAGACGCTGCTGCTGACCACCGGAGAGGCCACCGCCGGGCTTGTCGAGCCGGTCCTTGACCTCGTTCCACAGGTTCGCCCCGCGCAGCGAGCGCTCGGCGACCTCGTCGAGTTCCTTCTTGTTGCGCACGCCCTGCAACTTCAGCCCGGCCACCACGTTGTCCTTGATCGACATGGTGGGGAACGGGTTCGGGCGCTGGAACACCATGCCGATGGTGCGGCGCACGCCGACCGGGTCGATGGCCGAGCCGTAGATGTCCTCGCCGTCGAGCAGCACCGCGCCCTCGACGCGGGCGTTCGGGGTCACCTCGTGCATGCGGTTGAGCGAGCGCAGCACGGTGGACTTGCCGCAACCCGACGGACCGATGAAGGCGGTGACGCTGCGCGGCAGCACGGTCAGGTCCACGCTCGACACGGCGTGGAAGCTGCCGTAGTAGATGTTGAGATCTTTGACGTCGATCCGCTTGGCCATGGGAGTTGTCCGTTCGCTTCTATCGGTTGCGGGTGAGCAGCTTGTTGACGCCGGCGGCGGCCAGGTACAGCACCGCGATGATCAGGATCAGCGTGAGCGCCGCACCCCAGACTCGTTCGCGGCCCGCGGCCTCCGGGTTGGCCAGCTCCTGGTACATCATCAGCGGCAGCGAGGCCATATTGCCGTCGAAGATGTTCTGGTTGATCGACTTGCTGTAACCGACCAGCACCAGCACCGGCGCGGTCTCGCCCATCACGCGGGCGACCGAGAGCAGGATGCCGCTGATCATGCCCGGCGCGGCGGTCGGCACGACGATGCGCATGATGGTCTTCCACTTCGGCACACCGAGGGCGTAGGAGGCTTCGCGCAGCTCGTCGGGCACCAGCTTGAGCATCTCCTCGGTGCTGCGCACGACCACCGGCAGCATCAGCAGCACCAGCGCCAGCGAGACGGCGAAGGAGCTCTGCGGCATGCCGAGGGTGGCGATCCACAGCGCGAAGATGAACAGCGCGGCCACGATCGAGGGCACACCGGCGAGGATGTCGACCATGAACGTGGTGACCTTGGCCAGCCGCCCGCGCCCGTATTCGACCAGGTAGACCGCGGCCATGATGCCCAGCGGCACCGCGATCACCGAGGCCATCGCCGACTGCACGATGGTGCCGTAGATGGCGTGGTACACACCGCCACCGGTCTGGTCGGGCAGGATGCCCTTCTGCGAGTTGAACCACCAGTCCGCGGTGACGATCGCGGTGATGCCCTTGCTCACCACCAGCCACAGCACCCAGGCCAGCGGGATCAGCGCGATCACGAAGCAGGTGGTGACCAGGGCGGTGGCGAGGTTGTTCTTGATCCGCCTGCCGGTGCTGACGTGACGGAACGTCGGCGCCTTGACCGGCTTGTCGAGCAGCGTCGTGGTGGCCATCAGCCGTTCACCTTTCCGCCGGAGGCCAGGCGGGCCAGCGCGTTGACGACGAAGGTCAGCGCGAAGAGAACGAAGCCGGCGGCGATGTAGGCGCCGGTCGGCAGCGGGGAGCTGAACTCCGAGGCCGCCGAGGCGATCTTGGAGGCGAAGGTGTAGCCGCCGTCGAACAGCGACCAGTTCCCGGCCTGGCTGGCCGTGCGCAGCACCACCAGCACCGCGATGGTCTCACCGAGCGCGCGGCCCAGGCCGAGCATGGAACCGGCGATCACACCGCTGCGGCCGTAGGGCAGCACGGTCATCCGCACGACTTCCCACTTGGTGGCGCCGAGGGCCTGCGCGGCCTCGATGTGCGCGCGCGGGGTCAGCGCGAAGACCTCGCGCGCGACCGAGGTGATGATCGGCAGGATCATCACCGCCAGCACCACACCGGCGGTGAAGATGGTGCCGCCACCGGCGATCGAGACATTGCCGTCGGCGAAGAGGAAGAACCAGCCCAGCTTGTCGTTGAGGAAGTCCTGCACCGGTGCGATCTGCGGCGCCAGCACCAGGAAGCCCCACAGGCCGAACACGATCGAGGGCACCGCGGCGAGCAGGTCGATCAGCATGGTGAACGGCTTGCTCAGCCGCGAGGGCGCGTAGTGCGTGAGGAACAGTGCGATGCCGACCCCGATCGGCACCGCGACGATCAGCGCGAACACCGAGCTCAGCACCGTCACCATGAACAGGTCACGGATGCCGAAGCGCAGGTTGTTGGCGTCACCGGTGGAGAACTCGGTGCTGGTGAAGAAGTTCGCCTCGTCGGCCATGAGCGAGGGGACCGCGCGGATCAGCAGGAACAACGCGATCAGCGCGATGGCGGCGACGATCGTCGCGCCCGCCGCGGTGGCCGTCCACCGAAAGATCGTCTCGGCGTCGATACGGCCGGTACGACCCGCAGCCGGGGTCTTGTCGGTTTTCGGTTCGGGCATAGTCGCAGTATCTCCGGCCGCCCGCGGGCCCGTCGAATTCGACGGGCCCGGCGCGGTCACCTCGGGGTGCATGGTCATGGCCGGCTCAGGCGATCAGGAGATGGCGTCGATCGCGGTGGTCAGCTTGGTCTTGAACGTCTCCGGCAGGGGCACGTAGCCCGCGTCGGCGAGTCCGCTCTGGCCGTTGGTGACGACCGAGTTCAGGAAGGCCTTGACGGCCTTGCTGGTGTCGGCGTCGGCGTACTTCGAGCAGACGATCTCGTACGTCGCCATCATGATCGGGTACGCGCCCGCGGCGGTGGGCTTGTAGAACGAGCTGGTGTCGAGCACCAGGTCGTTGCCCTCGCCCTTGATCTTCACGCCGTCGATCGAGGCCGCGGCGGTCTCGGCCGACAGGGTGACCGGGTCCTTGCTCGCGGAGGTGATGATCTGCGCGATGGACAGGTTCTGCGCCTTGGCGAAGGACCACTCGTTGTAGGTGATCGAGTTCTTGGTGCTCTTGATGGCGGCCGAGGTGCCCTCGTTGCCCTTGGCACCCTCACCGACGCCACCGTTGAAGGTCTTGCCGCCGCCCTTGCCCCACGCGCCGTCGGAGGCCGCGTCGAGGTAGAGCTGGAAGTTGTCGGTGGTGCCCGACTCGTCGGAGCGGAAGATCACGGCGATCTTCTCCGAGGGCAGCTTGGCGTTCGGGTTGAGCGCCTTGATCTCCGGGGCGTCCCAGGTGGCGACGGAGCCGTTGAACACCTTGGCGGCGGTCGGGCCGTCGAGCACGAGGTCGCTGACGCCGTCGACGTTGTAGGTGATGGCAATCGGGCCGAAGACGGTCGGCAGGTTCCAGGCCGGGGCGCCGCAGCGTTCCTGGGCCTTGGCGGGCTCGTCCTTCTTGGAGCTCAGCGGCGAGTCGGAGCCACCGAAATCGGTCTGCGCGCCGAGGAACTCGTTGACGCCCGCACCCGAACCGGACGAGGTGTAGTTGAGGGTGAAGCCGTCGCAGTTGGTCTCGTACGCGGCGACGAAGCGCTCCATGGCGTTCTTCTGCGAGGAGGCGCCGGAGGCCTTGAGTGCCTGCTTGCCACCGCAGTCGATGCTGGTGTTGGCGACGGTGCCACCCGCGGTGGTGTTGTCATCGCTGCCACAGGCGGCCAGGGTCATCGCGCCGACGGCGACGGCGCCGACCAGGGCGCTGGTGCGCTTGAAGTTCACTTTTCCTCCGACATTGCTGACAACTCGCTCGGTCCCTCACCGGCCCGGGCGAGTAGGGCGATGCGCGGCGCGGACAGCGCGCACATCAGGCGACGACTGTGCCGCCCAGAACAAACGTAAGGTCGCACGGTTGACAGTTGGCCCGACGTGGATGAACGGAGAATGAACAGCCCGGCGCCAACAGGGTCACAGATGTGACGTTTGCCCTATTTTCACCGCGCGGTACCCGCTCAGCCGCGCGTTATTCAGCGTCGGCGCGGAATTCACCGTTGCTGTGAGGTGTCTCGCACCCTCAGGCGAGCGCGTAGGCGACATCCACATGTGCCGGGGCGAAGCCGAGTTTGGTGTAGGTGTTCACGGCGGTGGTGTTGTCGGCCTCGGTGTAGAGCAGCACCTCGGTGAGCCCGGTGTCGCGCAGGTACCGCAGACCGGCCAGGGTTAGCGATCGGCCCAGGCCACGGCCCTGTGCGGCCGGGTCGATGCCCACCACGTAGACCTCGCCTGCCGGGGCGGCGTCGGGGTGCGCCTTGGTCCAGTGGAAGCCGAGCAGATGCCCGGGATCGCTGATGTCGAAGGCCAGGAACAGCCCGGCCGGGTCGAACCAGGACTCGGCGCGGCGGGCGGCGATATCGCGTTCGGTCCAGCCGCCCTGTTCGGGGTGCCAGGCGAAGGCAGCGTTGTTGACGCGCAGCAGTTCGGCGTCGTCGGCGGGGCCCGCGTAGGTGCGCAGTTCCACGCCGTCCGGGACCGTCAGCTCGGGTAGCTGCGGAGTAGCCAGCGAGCGGCGCATCTGCCACAGCTCGCGGGCGGTGGCCAGGCCGAGACGGGCGGCGAGGGCCTTGGCGGCAGGCAGGTCACCGTGCGCCCAGACCCGCGCGCCCTCGCCCCCTTCGGCCAGCGCGGCACCGACCAGTTCGGCACCGATGCCCGCCCGGCGTGCGTCCGGGTCGACGGCCACCTCGGCCATCGCGGGATGTTCGTCATGTGCCGCAACGAGATTCGCGTACCCCACCAGTTCGCCGTCGCGCGCGGCCAGCAGATGCCGGGTCGACGGGTCGGACTCGGCCAGCGAGAGCACGGCCTGTTCCGAGACCGGGGCGACCCCGTCGGCGGCCTTGGCCCGGCCGAGCAGGGCGCGCACCAGAGCGGCGGTGTCCTCGTCGATCCGATCGGTCCAGGTCAGATTTGCTGCGCCCACCTCGGCCGCCTCCTCACAGTCGCGCGCGACCACGGCCACGCCATCGCACCATCCAACACCAGCCCGGCCTCCGATACTCCCGGCCGGCGAAGACGGACGGGTCTCGCGGCTACTTGGCGGTGCCGTTGCTGGCCGGGGTGAGCGAATCGTCGCCGTCGACATCGTCGTCGGCGAAGCTCACCGCCTCGCCCTTGGCCGGGGTCCGGGCCGGGCGAACGGCCTTGTAGCCGACATTGCGCACGGTGCCGATGAGCGATTCGTACTCGCTGCCCAGCTTGGCGCGCAGGCGCCGCACGTGCACGTCGACGGTGCGGGTGCCGCCGAAGAAGTCGTAGCCCCACACCTCCTGCAGCAGCTGGGCGCGGGTGAAGACCCGGCCCGCGTGCTGGGCGAGGTATTTGAGCAGCTCGAATTCCTTGTAGGTGAGGTCGAGCGGGCGCCCGCGCAGCCGCGCGGTGTAGGTGCCCTCGTCGATCACCAGCTCACCCAGGGTGATCTTGCCCGTGTTCTCCGGGCTGGCCACGCCGCCGTTGCGGCCGACCAGCAGGCGCAGGCGCGCGTCGAGTTCGGCGGGTCCGGTGCCGGGCAGCAGGATGTCGTCCAGGCCCCAGTCGGCGTTGACGGCCACCAGGCCACCCTCGGTGAGCACCGCGACCACGGGCACCGAGGACCCGGTGCTGCCCAGCAGCCTGCACAGGCCGCGCGCGGCGGCCAGATCGGTCCTGGCGTCGACCAGCGCGACATCGGCGCTGCCGGCCTCCAGCAGCGAGGACACCTCGGTCGGCGCGGGGCGGACGTTGTGCGCCAGCAGCGCCAACGACGGCAGTACCGCGTCGGGGTTGGGGTCGGAGGTCAGTAGGAGCAGCTCCACCGGGCTCTCCTCCTATCTCGTGGCTCCGCGGACGACAGCAGCCGCGTAGCTACGTCGCCGAAACACAGGTCAGTCGTGTGCAACATTAGCGCCTGGCAGGCCATGACCTCGCACCATGTGCCCGACCCGATGTGTCGGCAGCGATAGAGTCACCCGCATGCGCAAGCTGATCATCGGGCTGCTGTGCCTGGCCGGGTTGGCGGTGGTGATCGATTTCGGCGCCGCCGCCTACACGGAATACGACGTGTCGCGGCAGCTGCGGGCCGGAGCCGAACTGTCGGCCGACCCCGAAGTGACCTTCCACGGTTTCCCCTTCGCCGCCCAGGCCCTCGGCGGCCGCTACGACAAGGTGACCCTGCGCGCGCGCAGCATGCGCCCGGACATCCCCGGCGAGATCGGCATGGAGGCCACCCTCAGCGGCCTGCACGCCCCGATCGGCCAGCTGCTCGACGGCGCGGCCCGCAATGTGCAGGTCGACCGGGTCGAGGCCAGCATGCGCATCGAGCCCACCGAACTGGGCAGGCTCTTCGGCATCCCCGATCTCCAGGTGCACACCCGCCCCGCCGACAAGTCCGACAGCACCGGCGGCTCGGGCGGCTCCGGCATGACCACCGCGGGCGCCCTCGTGCTCACCGGCACCCTGGCCACCGCGCCCAACGGCCGCGTCCTCGGCACCGGCGTCGTCCCGACCAGCACCAGCACCCGCGTCCCGGTGCAGGTGCAGGCCGATCTGTTGCTCGACGGCGACCAGGTCCGCATCCAGGCCACCGGCTTCTACCGCGACACCAGCGGCCCCACCGACACCACCACCACGACCAAGAACGAGATCCCCGAGGCCGATCAGGCGGCGGTGCTCGAGCGCTTCAGCCGTACGATCGATACCAAGGAGTTGCCGTTCGGTGTCACACCGACCGAGGTGTCGGCGCTCGGCGGCCAGATCGTCGTCGAGGGGATCGGCCGCAACGTGACCATCGACCTGGACCGATTGCAACGCAGATGATCGAACTCGCCATCCTCGCCGCCGTGGTGCTGGCCGCCGTCGCGGTCGGGCTGCTGCTGCGCCGCCGCCAGGGCGCCATCCGCCCGGCCACCCTCGACCCGCAGACCGCCCAGCGCGCCCGCCTGCTCGACGCGGCCGGGGTCACCGGTTCGGCGCCCGCGGTGCTGCACTTCTCGGCCGACTGGTGCGGCCCGTGTGACGCGGTCCGCCGCGTGGTCGCCGGGGTCACCGCCGACCTGTCGGATTCCCCGAACGCCCCGCGCGACATCGAGATCGACATCGACGCCGACCCCGCGCTGGCCCGTGAGCTCAATGTCCTGTCGCTGCCGACGACCTTCGTCTTCGACGGCGAGGGCAAGGAACGCTTCCGCATCTCCGGCGTCCCGAAGGCGGGCGATCTGCGCACCGCCCTGGAACCGCTGACGGTGTGATCCAGCTCCCGCTCGAGGGGGGCCGCGACATTTCCCGGGAAGACCGGGTAAACTACTCCTCGTGCAATCCGACCACGAGCTGATGCTCACCCGACGCCGCACAGTTGACCTGTGTCGCCTCGGTGGTTGTTGCTGCCTGTGCCACTGATCGGTCGGCATCTGTCGAGGAAATTCCTGACGCCGACCTATGTCCGCCACGCGAGTGATCGTCTCGATCCCCCGGCGAAGCGGCAGATCCGAAGTCAACTGACTCATCTCAGCGCAGGAGTTCGCACCCATGACCACCACTCTCGATTCCGCACCGCGCGTCGATGTCCGAGGGCCACGCTTCGTGGCCTGGGTGACCACCGGCGTGCTGGTCCTGGTGCTCGTCACCGCCGCCTTCTCCCCCGTCGCCGCCGCGATCCTGATCGGCCTGCAGGCCATCGTGTTCGCGATCGGCGCGGTCGGCGGCCCCGCCGAGCACCCCTACGGGCGGATCTACGCGGCGTTCGTGGCGCCGCGGCTGGGTCCGCCGACCGAGACCGAGCCCGTCCCGCCGCTGCGTTTCGCGCAGGGTCTGGGATTCGCGTTCGCCGGTCTCTCCCTGCTGGGCTTCGCGCTCGGCTCCCCGATCGTCGGCGCGGTGTTCGCCGGCTTCGCCCTGTTCGCGGCGTTCCTGAACGCGGCGTTCGGGGTCTGCCTGGGCTGCCAGATCTATCCGCTGGTGGCCCGCTTCCGCCGGTCCACTGCCCCGGCACCGAACTGACCCCCTGCAAGTCATCTCTGAAAGGAACAACATGGCTCGCTCCGATGTCCTGGTCTCCGTTGACTGGGCCGAAGAGAACCTCAACGCCCCCGGCGTCGTCTTCGTCGAGGTCGATGAGGACACCTCCGCCTACGAAGGTGGCCACATCGAAGGCGCGGTCCGCCTGGACTGGAAGACCGACCTGCAGGATCAGGTTCGTCGTGACTTCGTGAACCAGGAGCAGTTCTCCGACCTGCTCTCCGCGCGCGGCATCGGCAACGACGACACCGTCGTGCTGTACGGCGGCAACAACAACTGGTTCGCCGCCTACGCGTACTGGTACTTCAAGCTCTACGGCCACAACGACGTCAAGCTGCTCGACGGCGGCCGCAAGAAGTGGGAGCTCGACGGTCGTCCGCTCTCGCGTGACGCGGTCTCGCGCCCGGCCACCCAGTACAAGGCCGCCACCCCCGACACCTCGATCCGCGCGTTCCGCGACGAGGTCATCGCGGCCATCGGTACCAAGAACCTCGTCGACGTGCGTTCGCCCGACGAGTTCTCCGGCAAGATCCTGGCTCCCGCGCACCTGCCGCAGGAGCAGAGCCAGCGTCCCGGCCACATCCCGGGCGCGATCAACGTGCCGTGGAGCAAGGCGGCCAACGAGGACGGCACCTTCCGTTCCGATGCCGAGCTCGCCGAGCTCTACAAGGATGCGGGCCTGGACGGCGAGAAGGAGACCATCGCCTACTGCCGCATCGGCGAGCGTTCCTCGCACACCTGGTTCGTGCTGCAGGAGCTGCTCGGCCACCAGAACGTCAAGAACTACGACGGCAGCTGGACCGAATACGGTTCGCTCGTCGGTGCACCTATCGAGTTGGGAGCGTAAATCTATGTGTGCAGCACCTACCCAGGGTCAGGCCATCCCGGCCGGCGTCGACGTGGAGAAGGAGACGGTCATCACCGGCCGTGTCCTGAGCACCGACGGTCAGCCGGTGGGCGGCGCGTTCGTGCGTCTGCTCGACGGCAACGGTGATTTCACCGCCGAGGTCGTGGCCTCCGGCACCGGTGACTTCCGCTTCTTCGCCGCGCCGGGTTCGTGGACCCTGCGCGCGCTGTCCTCCTCGGGCAACGGCTCCGCCGAGGTCCGCCCCGAGGGCGCCGGCATCCACGCCGTGGACGTCGCGGTCGCCAAGTAGTACCGCCGCACGACGGCCCTGGTAGGTCTCCTACCAGGGCCGTTTGCGTATTCGTCGCCCGGACTGACTAGACTTCGGCTCGTGGTCTCATCTTCCGATCCGGCCGAGCAAGCCAGTGACGTGACCGACGCGGCCGCCCCGCGTCGCAGCGGTGACGAGGCAGTCAACGTCGCCGCCGAACGAGCCAAGGAGACCGGTGTCCGGAACATCTCCGTGCTGCCGGACCTGCCGCTGCCGCCCGACACCGCGAATCTGCGCGAGGGCCCCGACCTCAACCACGACATGCTGGCGCTGCTGCCGCTGGTCGGCGTGTGGCGCGGTGAAGGCGAGGGCAACCACCCGACCGACGGCGACTACCGCTTCGGCCAGCAGATCACCGTCTCCCACGACGGCGGCGACTACCTGGTCTGGGAATCGCAGACCTGGAAACTCGACACCGACGGCGCCTTCGCGGGCCCCGACCTGCGCGAGAGCGGCTTCTGGCGGGTCGGCACCGAGGGCGACGACGAGATGCTCGAACTGCTGCTCACCCACAGCTCCGGCATCGTGGAACTCTTCTACGGCACCGCCCGCACCCAGTCCTCCTGGGAACTGGCCACCGACGTGGTGATCCGCAGCCAGTCCGGCGCGGTCGTCGGCGGCGCCAAGCGCCTCTACGGCATCGTCGAGGGCGGCGACCTGGCCTACGTCGAGGAACGAGTGGACGCCGACGGCACCCTCGAACCCCGCCTCTCCGCCCGCCTCCAGCGCTACATCGGCTGATTCCGGCCCACGCGCTAGTTCTCGAGCGCGGTCAGGTCGATGTCCAGCGCGAACGGCACCTGGGTCGTCAATCGCTCGTGATAGATCCCCACGGGCAGGTAGCGCTCGGAAACCGGGTCCAGCTCGTAGGCATAGACGATGACCTGGTCACCATTCCCGCGTTCCACGCGCCAGTAGTTCGGGATTCCCGCCTTCGCGTACTTGAACGGCTTGGTATCGCGATCGCGCTCCTCGGAGTCCGGCGAGACCACTTCTACGGCGACGACGACATCCTCGGCGTAGTAGTGACTCTGCGGCTCATCCCGGACATAGGCCGCCGCGCTCACCACGAGCACATCGGGTTCCGGCATCTGCCGGTCGTTCAGTCGCACCGCCATTTCCCGGTCCGCGCGCACGCTGTCGGGGAGCTGCGCGCGCAGCTGCCCACGGAGCATGTCGACGACACGGCGATGCCACTTGCGCTGCGGGCTCACGAAGACCAATCCCCCATCGATCAACTCGGTGTGTTTCGGCAAGCCGCGCATCGCTAGAAACTTCTCCGCCGTGTACCCCCCTGGAGGCGCCAACCACGTAGGTGGCGCATCCGCATCGTCTACCTCCCCGGGGAGCGGCTCTGCGTTCATCCTCACATCGTAGCGACGTGTCACCGCCCCGAGCAGCATGTTTTCCTCCGGACATGGAGCGACCCCCGAGCCATTCGCGGGTTCCGGGGAACTCCGCGTCCCGGTCGGATGGGCCGGGGGCTCGGGGGTCGGGTGACTGCTTGGGATTCGCTCTCAGCGCACCGCTGGGGGTGATCCCACAGTGGGGCTGCTAGCGGGCAGCCACCTCACGCATCCGTTGAACATACATTCTTCAGACCACCTCCTCTCTTGTGTACCGATGAATCTAGCCGTGTGCGGCGAGGTGGGCAATTGATTTAATCGCGGCTCTGACCTGGGTGAATTCTCTCGGTCATGCGTTGCTGTGGGCCGTCGGTTCGATGTGGACGGCGCCGGTGGCCGTCACCGTCACCACGGTGTCCGCGCGGTGATCGGCCGGGAGCTGATGCGTGACCACGACGACGGTGCGCTCCGGACCCACCAGGCCGCTGTCCGCGTCGAGCAGCGCGCGCAGCAGCCGCTCACCTTCGGCGGCGTCGAGATGCTCGGTCGGCTCGTCGAGCAGCAGGGTGTGCGCCGGGGCGACGAGGGCGCGCGCGAGCAGGATGCGCCGCCGCTGCCCACCCGAGACGGCGGCCGCTCCCCCGGCGAGCGTCGTGTGCAGGCCCTTCGGCAGCGATTCCAGCCACGACCCGAGTCCGACCGCACGCAGCGCGTTTCCGGCGTCCTCCTCGGTGAGATCACCCCGGGCGACACGCAGGTTCTCCAACAGCGAAGTACCGAACAGGTGCGCGTCCTCGGCGAAGAACGTCACCCCCGCACGCGGTGTGTCGAACAGCCCCGCCCACGCCATCAACAGAGTCGTCTTCCCGGCCCCACTGGGCCCGACCACGACCACCCGCCGCCCTTCCGGAAGGTCCACCACTGATCCGCCGGTAGCCACAGCGGCGCCACGCACCGGCCCCGCCATGGCGGCGGACTCACGCTCGGCAGCGGCAGCGCGGGTAGCCCCATCGGTAGCAGCGCGATCACGTGCGGTTGCGAGATCACGCGCGGCAGGGCTCGTGGGCGCGACCGTGTCGCGTTCGGCCTGTCGGAGGCGGTGGAGGGCGGCGCGGGAGGTGGTGAGGGTGGTGGCCGCGGTGGGCAGGGCCGCGACGGCTTCAAAGGCCGACAAAGGGACGAGGACCAGGATGGTGAGGGCCATGGGGGTCATTCCGCCGGGGAGGCCGCCGGTGGGGCCGTAGGCGGCGATGCCGACGAGGAGGGCGCCGAGGGTGCTGACGCCGACGGAGAGTGGGGTGGCCGCGGCGGCCCAGGCGCTGTGGGAGGCGGCCTTGTCTTCGGCTGCCACGGCCCGGCGGGAAGCCTTGTCCGCCTGGTCGAGTGCCGCGTCCAGCCTGCCCGCGACGCGCAGTTCGGCGGCGTGATCGAGCACCGTCAGTGCCTCGGCGGTGAACTCACCGCGATCCGCGCGCACCGCCCGCTCGGCCTCCCGCCCCGCCACCGCCGACAACCACGGCGCCAGCACCCCCGAAACCCCGAGCGCCACAGCCAGAATCACCGCGGCGAGCGGCGAGATGATCGCGATCAACCCCACGGCCGCGAGCGACAGCACCACCGCGACCGCCACCGGCACGAAGACCCGCACCACCACGGCACCGAGGTCGTCGATATCGGCGCCGACCCGAACCAGCACATCCCCGCGCCGCATCCCCACACCATCGCGCCGAGCGCCCGACCGCTCCGAGGCGGTGCCGGCCGCCAGACCGGCGCGCTCGGGATCACGCCACCACCAGATGTCCGAATGTGCCAGCGCCCGATACACACTCGTCCGCGCCGAGGTCATCGCCCGCAACGCCACATCGTGGGTCGCCAACCGTTCCAGATACCGGCACAACCCCCGCGAGATCCCGAGCGCCCGCACCGCCACCACCGCGACACTGAGATCCAGCACCGGCGGCATCTGCCACGCCCGCGCGATCAACCACGCCGCCAGCGCCGCCAGCCCGAGCCCACTCCCGAGCGCCACCACCCCCCACGCGACCGCCACCGCCACCCGCCACGGCGACAAGGCGAGCAATCCCCACATCTCCCGCACATCCCCCACCAACGCCCCACGCTCACGCCCGGCCACGAACCCCACCCCCATCGCTACGCTCGTCCGTCCCGTGCCCGTCCGCCGTGGATTCCGGCGGACCGGCGTTCACCCGCACCACGACATCCGCCGCGGCCAGCACGGTCGGCCGGTGTCCGACGATCACCACTGTGGCTCCGCGCACCGCGATGTCGCGCAGGGCGGTGAGGACGCCGTGTTCCGCCTCGGCGTCGAGGTGGGCTGTCGGTTCGTCGAGCAGCAGAATCGGGCGGTCGGCGGCGAGGACACGGGTGAGGGCGAGGCGCTGACGCTGGCCGAGGGACAGGCCGGTGCCGCCCTGGCCGACGACGGTGTCCCAGCGGTCGGGCAGCTCGTCCAGGACTCCATCGAAACCTGTGACGGCACTGATCTTTTCGAGCTTCGACAAGTAGTCCGCGCCACTGTCGGCCGACCCGATACCGCCGACCCCGGCCCCCAGCAGCTCGACGTTCTCCCGCAAGGTCCCCGGCACCAGCACCGGACGCTGCGGCAACCAGGCGATCCGCCCCCACCAGTCCCCGGAATCGAGCTCGCGCACATCCACACCGTCGACCCGAACCGACCCGCGATCGGGTTCGATCAGGCCCAGAATCGCTTGCAAAGCAGTCGATTTACCGCTGCCATTGGCCCCTGTCAGCACTGTCACGATACCCGGCGCCAGCTCGGCATCGAGCCGATCGGGCGCGACACCCGACCGCGCGCCCACCGTCAACCCACGGAGTGTGATCGTGTGCCCTGGCCCGGATTCCGGGACCGACACACCCCGCACCCGTTCAGCGGATCGCACGGAAAGTCGCTCTCGCGCATCACTACCCGACGCCGGGCGCGGCTCCAGCACCGCGAACGCCTTCTCCGCCGCCGCCATCCCGTCCTGCGCCGCGTGGAACTTCTCCCCCACCACCCGCAGCGGCCAGTACACCTCCGGCGCCAGGATCAGCGCGACCAGCCCGGCGTACAACGTCATGTCCCCGTACACCAACCGCAACCCGATGGCGACGGCGATCAGCGCGACGCTCAGGGTCGCCAGGCTTTCCAGCACCATCGAGGACAGGAACGCGATCCGCAGCGCCTTCATGGTCCGCCGCCGCAGCGAATCACCCAGTGCCCGCACCTGATCCACCATGCTGGGCCCGGTGGGACCTTCGCGGCCCAGCGCGCGCAGGGTCGGCATTCCGGCGAACAGGTCGAGGATCTGATCGGAGAGCCGGGTGGTGGCGGCGAGGGTGGCTTCGGCGCGGCCCTGGGTGAGCAGGCCGATGAGGATCATGAAGATCGGGATGAGCGGCACGGTGATCACCGCGATCAGCGCCGAGGTGGGGTCGTGGAAAGCGATGACCACCAGCACGATCGGTGGAACGAGGCAAGCCAGCAGCAGGGCGGGCAGGTAGCCGGTGAACCAGCCGCGCAGCCCACTCAGACCGTTGCCGACGACGACCGCGATCTCGGTGCGCCGCGCGTCGAGCTCACGCGGCGGCAGTTCGGCCCCGGCCCGCAGCACGGCGTTCTCCAGTTCGGCCACCACCGTGCTGCCCGCCCGGTGCGCCAGTCGCGCCTGCCACCAGCTCGCCGCGGCCCGCACCGCCACAGCGATACCGAGCAGCGCCAGTTCGGTCGTCCACGAGGCGAACTCACGCTTACCGGGATCGGTGATCACCCCGGCCAGCACCCGCCCGAGCAGCAACGCCATCGCCACGATCGAGGCAGTGATCACCAGCGCCAGCACGACCGCGATCACCAGATGCGGCCGCGCCGACCGCGCATACCGCCACAACCGCGGATCGACGGGCTTGCGCCCACCCGCCCGACCAGCCCCTACCGCCTCGGCCCGCGATGGCCCCACCACCCGGCGACCGGATCGCAGCGCCGGCTCGTCGACCGCTCGCCCCGTCGAGGAGTCGGCGGCCGCATCGCCTCGCGCCGGGCCCACCGGGGTCAGTCCTTACCGGTGAACGGCAGCCCGATCGGGGCCGGGATCTGTTCGACCCGGATCCGCTGACGGAACACCCAGTACGTCCAGCCCTGGTAGATCAGCACGACCGGGGTCGCGATGAGGGCGGCCCAGCTCATCACCTTCAGGGTGTAAGGCGTGGAGGAGGCGTTGTAGACGGTGAGGTGGTAGAGCGGGTCGATGGTGGAGGGCAGCACGTTCGGGAACATGGAGCCGACGATGAGCACCGTCGCGCCGATCACCGTCAGCGTGGTGCCGACGAAGGCCCAGCCGTCGCGTCCGGCGAGGTTGGCGGCGGCGGCGAGCAGCAGACCGGCCACCGCGAGCCCCAGCATCGCCCAGGTCCAGCCGGTGCCGTAGGCGAGCTGGGTCCACAGGCCGAAGGCACCGACCACCACCGCGGTGGGTATCAGCAGCAGCCGGGCGACGCGCTCGGTGTCGGCGCGCACCTCACCGGCGGTCTTGAGGGTCAGGAAGATCGCGCCGTGCAGGGCGAACAGGGTCGCGGTGGCCAGGCCGCCGAGCAGCGCGTACGGGCTGAACAGGTCCCACACCGAGCCGACGATCTGCTTGCGCTCGTTCAGCGGCACCCCGCGCACCATGTTCGCGAACACCCAGCCCCAGGCCAGCGCGGGCACCCACGACCCGATCCCGATGCCGATATCGCACCACTTGCGCCACTTGGGATCGTTGATCTTGCCGCGGTACTCGATCGCGCAGACGCGCAGGATCAGCGCCACCAGCAACAGCAGCAGCGCCAGGTAGAACCCGGAGAACATGCTCGCGTACCACTCGGGGAAGGCCGCGAACAGCGCGCCGCCTGCGGTGATCAGCCACACCTCGTTACCGTCCCACACCGGGCCGATGGTGTTGAGCACCACACGCCTGCGGGTGTCGGAGCCCTTGCCCAGGATCGGCATGAGCATGCCGACGCCGAAGTCGAAGCCCTCCAGCACGAAATAGCCGGTGAACAGCACGCCGATCAGGACGAACCAGAATTCCTGCAGATTCACGGCGGGCTCCTAGTAGGCGAAGGACAGTTGTTCGACGGACGGCTCGTCCGGGGTGTCCGGCGCGGGCTTCGGCGTGTCCGGCCCGGCGACGACGTACCGGCGGATCAGGTAGAACCACACCACCGCCAGGGCACCGTAGAGCAGCGTGAACACGATCAGCGAGAACAGCACGGTGGTGGCGGAGTGTTCGGAGACCGCCTGCTGCACCGTCATCCGGATGTTCGGATCACCGGTGGGATTGGGCACCACCGCCCACGGTTGACGCCCCATCTCGGTGAACACCCAGCCCGCGCTGTTGGCCAGGAACGGGGTGGGGATGGCGAGCAGGCTCAGCCAGGAGAACCACTTCTGGTCGGGCACGCGGCCACCGCGCGTCACCCAGAATCCGGCGAACACCAGCAGCATGGCGCCGGCGGCGAGGCCGATCATGGCGCGGAAGGACCAGTAGGTGACGAACAGGTTGGGCCGGTAGTCACCGGGGCCGTATTGCACGTTGTAGGTCTGCTGGAGGTCCTGCACACCGGCCAGCGTGACGTCGCTGAACTGTCCCTCGGCCAGGTACGGCAGCACATACGGCACCTTCAGCACGTGGATCACGCTGTCGCAGTTGTTGTGCGTGCCGACGGTGAGCACCGAGAAATCGGGGTCGGTCTCGGTGTGGCACAACGATTCCGCCGAGGCCATCTTCATCGGCTGCTGGTCGAACATGAGCTTGCCCTGGATGTCGCCGGTGAACACCAGCGCGATCCCGGCGAGCACGACCACCACCAGCGAGGCGCGGGCGGCCGGACGCCACATCGTGCGCGCCTCTTCGAGTTTCGCGGCGTCACCGCTGCGCGCGTTGCGCACCATCCACCAGCCCGCCACACCCGCGACGAACACCCCGGCGGTGAGGAACGCTCCCGCGACGACGTGCGGGAACGCCGCCAGCGTCGTGTTGTTGGTGAGCAGCGCGGCGATGCTCTCCAATTCGGCGCGCCCGGTCTCGGGGTTGTAGCGCGCGCCGACCGGATGCTGCATGAAGGAATTGGCGGCGACGATGAAGTACGCCGAGGCGTTCACACCGAGCGCGACGATCCAGATCGTCGCCAGGTGAACGAGTTTCGGCAATCGCGTCCAGCCGAAGATCCACAGCCCGATGAAGGTGGACTCCATGAAGAAGGCGATGAGCGCTTCCAAAGCCAGTGGGGCGCCGAAGACGTCGCCGATGAAGCGCGAATATTCGCTCCAGTTCATACCGAACTGGAATTCCTGCACGATGCCGGTGGCCACGCCGAGGGCGAAGTTGATCAGGAAGAGTTTGCCGAAGAATTTCGTCAGCCGGTACCAGCGTTCGTTACCGGTGACCACCCACGCGGTCTGCATCATCGCGATCAGTGGCGCCAGGCCGATGGTCAGTGGTACGAAGATGAAGTGGTAGACGGTCGTGATCCCGAATTGCCACCGGGAGACATCGAGCGTGTCCATCCGACCTCCAACTTCCACTACGACGACTTGTAGTAGATGTTACGCGGGGAACGGCGCTGATCAAGGGTGACGACGGACACGACGCCGAAACCCCGCAGGGGCACGCCCACCCGTGCCCCACGCACGGCTCACCAGTCGCCGATGGCACCCGGTCGTTCGATGCCCTGATCCACCAGGTCGATGATCTCCTGCGCGTTGTCCGGCGCCGACATACGCACCCCGTCCAGCTGATTCACCCGCGCGGCCAGCGTGATGCTCGACAGTAGCCAGATGCTGTCGCAGTCGAACAGGTCGGCGGTGAACAGCGACTGGTACTTGCACTCCCAGCCGGCCTTCTCCGCAACCGCGAACAGCGAGCGCTGCGTAACCCCCGGCAGCACACCGTTTTTCGCGGGCGGGGTGATCAGCTGCTTGTCGCGCGCGATCACCACCGTGGAGCGCGGGCCCTCGAGCACGCGGTGCTCGGTGCTGTGGAAGATCACGTCCTCGGCGCCCATCCGGCGGGCGAACCGCAGCGCGGCCATGTTCGTCGCGTACGACAGCGTCTTCGCGCCGAGCAGCTGCCAGGGCGCGGCCTGGGCCAGATCGACCGAGATGCCCCGCGCCAGCGACATCACCTTCACACCCTCGGCGCGGGCGGTCGCGACACGTTCGGGGACCGGGGAGACGAGCACATACGCGGTGGGCTTCGGGTCCTCGGGCACCAGTTCCGAGCGCGGCGCGTCGAATTCCGCGTCACGACCGCGCGAGTAGATCAGCCGCAGCATGCCCTCTTCGTCGGCGCCCCACTCCTTGACCGCGAGCTTCACCGCCGAGCGCCATTTCGTCAGCCCCGGATCCGGCAGTTCCAGCGCCTGCGCGGAGCGGCGCAGCCTGGCGAGGTGGAATTCCAGCGCCATGGCGGTGCCGTTGCGGACCAGAATCGTTTCGAAAACCCCGTCGCCCCGCAGTGCTCCGATGTCGTCGGCATAAAGCAACGGCGCGT
Source organism: Nocardia sp. NPDC004415 (assembly GCF_053602435.1). Lineage (NCBI taxonomy): Bacteria > Bacillati > Actinomycetota > Actinomycetes > Mycobacteriales > Nocardiaceae > Nocardia > Nocardia sp. NPDC004415. The sequence goes on along the minus strand of NZ_JBSGDP010000026.1, from coordinate 52,386 downwards.
TCGCATCAGCGAACGCGCCGTCGAGTGTCACAAGTACCCGTTCTCCCATGTGACGAGCGTAGGCGTTATCGGTCCGTTATGCCTACGGCTGCCGGGAAACGGGCCTTCGGATCAGCCTGTCGCGATGCCCGCCTGCGGCACATGTCGGCGCACGCGCCTACAGTGGGTGTTGTGTCGCAGGTCGTCGCCCCCAGTCCTGTTCTCCATACTCCGGGTGCCGTCGCGGGCGCACCGGGCTCTCCCGACGCGGCGGTCGCCTGGCATTACGGCGATCCCTTCGGCGAGCAGAAGGCCGCGGTGCAGCGGGTCGCGGTCGTCGACCGGTCCCATCGCAGCGTGGCCACCATCACCGGCGCCGAGCGCCTGAGCTGGCTGCACACCATCACCAGCCAGCACATCGCCGCCCTCCCCGACGGGCACAGCGCCGAGAACCTGGACCTCGACCTCAACGGCCGCGTCCAGCACCACTTCGTGCTCACCGACCTCGACGGCACCGCCTGGCTCGACACCGAGGCCGAGCGTGGCGCCGAGCTGCTGTCGTTCCTCCAGAAGATGGTGTTCTGGGCCGACGCCAAGCCGGTCGCCGCGCCCGATCACGCCGTACTGAGCCTGCTGGGCCCGCAGGTGGACACCCTGCTGCCCGCGCTGGGCATCGACGCCCTGCCCGAGGTCTACGGGGCCGTGGCGCTGCCCGGCGGCGGGTTCCTGCGCCGGATGCCGTGGCCGGGCGAGCACTCCTTCGACCTGATCGTGCCGCGCGCGACCCTCGGTGACTGGTGGACGAAACTCACCGCCGCAGGCGCCCGGCCCGCGGGCATGTGGGCCTACGAGGCGCTGCGGGTGGCCGCCCTGCGCCCGCGCATCGGCCTGGACACCGACGAGCGCACCATCCCGCACGAGGCCCGCTGGATCGGCGGCGTCGACGAACACGGCGCGGTGCACTTGAACAAGGGCTGCTACCGCGGCCAGGAGACCGTCGCCCGGGTGCACAACCTGGGCAAGCCGCCGCGCAACCTGCTGCTGCTGCACCTCGACGGCTCCGCCGACGAACGTCCCGCCACCGGCGACGACATCACCGCGGGCGGTCGCACGGTCGGCCGCCTGGGCACCGTCATCGACCACTACGAACTCGGCCCGATCGCCCTCGCACTGGTCAAACGCTCGGTCCCCGCCGGCACCGAACTGGTCGCCGGAACCATGGCCGCCGCCATCGATCCCGACTCCGTCCCCGCCGACGACGGCGTCCAGGCGGGCCGCGCCGCCGTCGACCGGCTGCGCGGGCGATGAGCGAGGACCTCCGGCGCGCCGAGTCGGCGACTCCGGCGACCGGCCGTCCGTCTCAGCGGGTCGGTGACACCGGCCGGGTCGAGGCGGTCTGCGTGGTGCATGCCGACATCGAGGTGCGCACCCGGGTCGGACGTTCCGCGATCGACAAGCGGCCGGTCGAGGGTCGCGTCCCGGTGCGGGCGCTCGGGCTCGACGGTGATCACGTCTGCGATGTCGAGCACCACGGCGGCGTCGACCAGGCCGTGTACGCCTACTCCGATGCCGACGCCGACCGCTGGGGCCACGAACTCGGCCGCACCCTGCCCGCGGGCTGGTTCGGCGAGAATCTGCGCCTGAGCGGGCTGCCGGTGAGCGACGCGGTGCTCGGCGCGCACTGGGCGATCGGCGACACGCTGCTGGAGGTGAGCGCGCCCCGCGTCCCGTGCGCCGCGTTCCAGCAGTGGTCCGGCGAACGCCAGTGGGTCAAGCGCTTCACCCTCCAATCCGACACCGGCTGCTACTTCCGGGTGCTCACCGAGGGCAGCATCGGCGCGGGCGACGAGGTGCGCGTGGTGCGTGTGCCCGAGCACGGCATCACCGTGCGCGACCTGTTCACCGGCGCCGACCACGCGCTGCTCGAACGCCTGCGCGTCGAGGAGCCGACCATCTCCGCCGACGTCCACATGCAGATCGACCGGCACACCAGGAGCAGGCGCGCGCTCGCGCAGGCAGGCGGAGGGGAGACGGCGTGAGTGTCGAACTGGTCGAAGTGGTGCGCTCCGGTTTCCGCGAGTGCGTACACCGCGGTTCGGTCGTCGTCCTCGATCCCGACGGCACCCCCACCCTCGAGCTCGGCGAGGTCCACGGCCCGATCTTCCCGCGCTCGACCAACAAGCCGATGCAGGCGCTGACCCTGCTGCGCAACGGCTTCGACCCCGTCGACGACGCCGAACTCGCCATCACCACCGCCTCGCACTTCGGCGAGCCCGACCACGTCGCGCTGGTCCGCCGCCTGCTCGACCGCTTCGGCCGGACCGAGGCCGACCTGGCCTGCCCACCCGACCTCCCCTTCGAGGAGCAGGCCCGCGCCCTGGCCCGTACCGGCTCCGGCCCGAGCCCGCTGTACATGAACTGCTCGGGCAAACACGCGGCGATGCTGGCCACCTGCCTGATCAACGACTGGCCGCGCACCGGATATCTCGAGGTCGAGCACCCCCTGCAGCAGGCAGTTCTCGCCACCATCGCCGACGTCACCGGCGAACCCGAGACCGACCTGGGCATCGACGGCTGCGGCCTGCCGATCGTGCCCGTCTCGCTGATCAATCTGGCCCGCGCGTTCGCCGGTTTCACCACGGCCGAGCCCGGCACCGCGCCGCGCCGGATCGCCGATGCCGTACGGGCGAATCCGCGAGTGATTTCGGGCACCAACGGCCCCGACCTGCTGGCCATGTCGAGCACCCCCGGACTCTTCTGCAAGATCGGTGCCGACGGTGTGCACGCGGGCGCGCTGCCCGACGGACGCGCCTTCGCCTACAAGATCGACGACGGTCACGACCGGGCCAGGATGCCGCTGACGCTGGCGATTCTGCGCAGGCTCGGCGTCGACTGGATCGACGTCCATACCGAGCTCGCCGCCACCGCCGTCACCGGTGGCGATGCCAGAGTCGGTGTGATCCGCGCGATTCCGGGGGTGCTCTGAGACCGGGCGGTCACGGCGAAGAAGGGGCAAACGGTAGCGGTTCGGGAGTTCTTCACCCACTCCTGGGAGCGCGACCGTCTAACACACGCTAAAGTGTCTGTCAGGAAGAGTATTAATTCGAACGGGGCCGCCAACAAACCCCAGGCCGCCCCGCAGTGACGCGAGGGGGTCAGCCATGGGCCGTGGCCGGGCTAAGGCAAAGCAGACCAAAGTCGCACGTGAGCTCAAGTACAGCTCCGCGCCGACCGACTTCGCGAGCCTTCAGCGCGAGCTGTCGGATAGCACTCCGCTCTCACCACCGAGGAGCGGCGGAGTGATCTCCGATGAGCACGACGCAGACGAGTCGGCGTCCCGTTGGAACAACGAGGACGACGACTACGACAGCTGGCGCCGCTGACCGACCGTCGGTGAAGGGGGAGGCCCGCGCGGCCTCCCCCTTCAGCCGTTGTCACTCAGCGCGTCGGGCTCGCAGCAGTACGGCGAACATCCGAATAGACGACGAGCGTCCTGTGCACACACAGGACGCTCGTCGTGTTCGCCGCCTCGAGGCCCCGACCACCCCGAGCGGACGGGTACCTACCCCTTCATCGGTGGGGTAGCCGATCCGGGCACAGCACAAACCCCGCAAACGCCGTGAGCCGGGTCGCGAAAGATCGCGACCCGGCTCAGCGCGTGACAGGGATCAGAACCGCGGGTGGTCGCCCAGCAGGATCGCGCGAGGCGCGTCGGCGTCGGCGGCCTTCTTGACCTGGCCCAGGGTCCAGCAGTCGATGTGGCGGGCGGTGAGCACCGCCAGCGCGCGGTCGGCGTCCTCGGGGGCGACGATGGCGACCATGCCGACGCCCATGTTGAACGTCTTCTCCATCTCGACCCGCTCGACGCGCCCGCGCTGGGCGATCATCTTGAACACCGGCGCCGGGTTCCAGGTGCCACGGTCCAGCTCGGCGACCAGGCCGGCGGGCAGCACGCGCGCCAGGTTGGCGGCCAGGCCACCACCGGTGACGTGGGAGAAGGTGCGCACGTCGGTCTCGGCGATCAGCGCCAGGCAGTCCTTGGCGTAGATGCGGGTGGGCTCGAGCAGTTCCTCGCCCAGGGTGCGGCCGAACTCCTCGACGTAGCCGGTCAGCGACATGCGGTCGATGTCGAGCAGGACCTTGCGGGCCAGGCTGTAGCCGTTGGAGTGCAGGCCCGAGGAGCCCATCGCGATGACGACGTCGCCGGGGCGCACCCGGTCGGGGCCGAGTACCGAGTCGGCTTCCACGACGCCGACGCCGGTGGCGGACAGGTCGTAGTCGTCCGGGTCCATCAGGCCAGGGTGCTCGGCGGTCTCGCCACCGAGCAGCGCGCAACCGGCCTTGATGCAGCCCTCGGCGATGCCGGAGACCAGCTCGGCGACCTTCTCCGGGACGACCTTGCCGATGGCGATGTAGTCCTGCAGGAACAGCGGCTCGGCGCCACAGACCACCAGGTCGTCGACGACCATGGCGACCAGGTCGAGGCCGACGGTGTCGTGCTTGTCCAGCGCCTGGGCGACGGCGATCTTGGTGCCGACGCCGTCGGTGGAGGCGGCCAGCAGCGGCTCGCGGTATCCGCCCTTGAGGGCGAACAGGCCGGCGAAGCCGCCGAGCCCACCCTGCACCTCGGGTCGGCTGGCCTTCTTCGCCAATGGTCCGAACAATTCGACGGCGCGGTCACCGGCTTCGATGTCCACGCCGGCCGCGGCGTAGGAAGCGCCGGCGCCGCTGGGGGTCTGTTCAGTCATTGTGGGGGAAAGCTCCAAACCGAATCGGCGGATAGATGCCTAGTAACTCTAAGTGATCCGCCCGTCCAGCTGTCGTGCGGCTCCTAGCTCATTGTTCCAGCTCCCCGGCCAATGTGGTGTCGCTCTCGCCCCGGCGCGCACGCTGCCGGACCGGGTCGGGAACCGGGACGGCCGTGACCAGGCGGCGGGTGTAGGGGTCCACGGGGTGACGCAGGATCTGTTCGCGATCGCCCTGTTCGACACAGCGGCCCTCGCGCAGCACCAGTATCCGGTCGGCCAGCTGGTCGACCACGGCCAGGTCGTGGCTGACGAACAGGCAGGCCCAGCCGCACTCGCGTTGCAGCTCGGCGAACAGTTCCAGCACCGCCGCCTGCACCGAGACGTCCAGCGCGCTGGTCGGTTCGTCGGCCACCAGCAGGTCGGGGTCGAGGACCAGCGCCCTGGCCAGGCTGGCCCGCTGACGCTGCCCGCCGGACAGTTCGTGCGGATACCGGCGTTCGGTGCCCGCGGGCAGGCGCACGTCGTCGAGCAGTTGCCGCACCCGATCGCGGATGCCCGCCCTGGTGCCCACCTTGTGCACGGCCAGCGGCTCGGCCACGCACTCGCCGATGGTCAGGCGCGGATTGAGCGAGCCCGCCGGGTCCTGGAACACGAACCCGAAGCGGCGCCGGATCGGGCGCAGCCTGCGCTGGGAGAGCGCGGCGATGTCCTGCCCGCGCACCAGCACCTGCCCGGCGCTCGGCCGCTGCAAGGCCGCGACGCAGCGCCCGATGGTCGACTTGCCCGACCCCGACTCCCCCACCAGCCCCAGCGTCTCCCCCGGCCGGATCACCAACCCCACCTCGTCCACCGCCCGGAACGCGGGCCGCCCGAACGGCCCGGGGAACTCGACCACCAGATCGCGCACCTCGAGCACCGGCTCGGCCGCCGGATCGGGTGCGGGCCGCCCACCCGCCGCGCCCAGATGCGGCACCGCCGCCAGCAGCGAGCGGGTGTACTCGGCGCGCGGCGCGGCGAACAGTTCGTCCACCGGCGCCTCCTCGACCACCTCGCCCGCGCGCATCACCACCACCCGGTCGGCGAGGTCGGCGACCACACCCATGTTGTGGGTGATCAACACGATCGCGCTGCCCAGCCGGTCGCGCAGGTCGCGCAGCAGATCCAGGATCTCGGCCTGCACGGTGACATCCAGCGCCGTGGTCGGCTCGTCGGCGATGATCACCTTCGGCTCGCACGCGATGGCCACGGCGATCATCACCCGCTGCTTCTGCCCGCCGGAGAGCTGGTGCGGGTAGTAGTCCACCCGGTGTCGCGGATCGGGCAGGCCCACGGTGCCCAGCAGCTCGATCGCCTTGGCGCGCGCGGCCTTGCGGCCCATCCCGCTGTGCGCGCGCAGCGCCTCGGCGAGCTGGAATCCCACGGTGAACAGCGGGTCCAGCGCGCGGGCGGGCTCCTGGAAGATCATCGAGACCGCGCCGCCACGCAGCGCCGTCAGCTGACGTTCGGTCATCGCCGTCACCGCCCGGTCGCCGACGCGCACCAGCCCGCGCACCCGCGCGGTGTGCGGCAGCAGGCCGATCGCGGTGCGCGCGCTCACCGACTTGCCCGAGCCGGACTCCCCCACGATGGCGAGCACCTCGCCAGGGAACACCTCGTAGGACACCTCCCGCACCGCCTCGACCGGCCCGCTGTCGGTGGCGAAGGTCACCGACAGCCCGTCCACCGACAGGGCGGGTGTGCGCGGCTCAGTCATCGGCCTGTTCCTTCTCCGTCGCGGTGGTGACGGCCCGCCGGGTGCGCAGCAGCGGATTCAGTGTCTCGTCGACGCTCTCGCCCACCAGCGTCATCCCGAGGACCACCAGCACGATGGCGGTGCCCGGGAAGATCGAGGTCCACCAGATCCCGTTGGACACGTCGTTGAGCGCCTTGTTCAGGTCGTAGCCCCACTCGGCGGCCTGGGTGGGCTCGATGCCGAAGCCGAGGAACCCCAGCGCGGCCAGGGTGAGAATCGCGTCGGCGGCATTGATGGTGACGATCACCGGCAGCGATCCGGTGACATTGCCCAGGATGTGCCGGAACATGATCCGCGTCGTGGAGGCCCCGGTGACCCGCGCCGCGTCCACATACGGCTCGGTCTTCACCGCCACCGTCGCATTGCGCACCACCCGGAAGTACTGCGGCACATACACCACCGTGATGGCGATGGCCGCCGACAGCATCCCGCCCAGACTGCTCGACGTCCCGCCCGCCACCACGATCGAGACCACGATGGCCAGCAGCAGCGTGGGAAACGCGTAGATCGCGTCCATCACCACCACCAGCACCCGGTCCACCCAGCGCCCCACATACCCCGACAGCAACCCGAGCGGCACCCCGACCAGCAGCGACAGCGTCACCGCGACGACGATCACCAGCAGCGCGGTGCGCGCGCCGAACAGCACCCGCGAGAACACGTCCTCGCTGCGCACCGAGGTGCCGAACCAGTGCTGCGCCGAGGGCGGCTGCTGCGACACGAAAGCCACCCCGTCGGCATTGTTCTGGGCCAGCCCGTAGGGCGCGAGCAGCGGCGCGCACACCGCGACGAGGACGAACCCCGCCACCAGCACCAGCCCGGTGATCAGCGAGACCCGTTGCAGCCCGGCGGTCATCGACAGCATCCGCGCGCCCGGAATCCGGCGCCCGCCCATCAGAACCGCACCCTCGGGTCGATCAGCGCGACGACGGCGTCCACCACGAAACTCATCACCGCGACCAGCACCGCGATGAACGCCACGATCCCCTGCACCGCGATGAAGTCGCGCGCCCGCAGGTACTCGGCGAGCTGGTAGCCCAGCCCCTTCCATTCGAAGGTGGTCTCGGTGAGGACCGCGCCGCCGAGCATCATCGCGATACACATGCCCATCACCGTGACGATGGGGATCAGCGCGTTGCGCACCGCGTGCCGCCCGGTGACCACCCGCGCGGACAACCCCCGCGCCCGCGCCGCCTCCACGAAATCGCTGCGCAGCGTCTGGATCAGGTTCACCCGCACCAGCCGCAGGAAGATGCCGCCGGTGAGCAGCCCGAGCGCGACGGCGGGCAGCACCGCGTGCTCGAGCACGTCCAGGATGTAGGACGGCTCCCCGTAGCGGATCGCGTCGACGATCAGGATGTTGGTCCGCGGCGAGACGTGCCGCAACGCCAGTTCCACCCCGGTACTGGCCCGCCCGCCCACCGGGAACCAGCCCAGCCACACCGAGAAGATCAGCTTGAGCAGCATCCCGACGAAGAACACCGGCGCCGCGTAGGCCAGCACCGCCGAGAACCGCAGCGCGGCGTCGGCGGCCGAATCCCGATGTGTCGCCGCGTATCTGCCCAGCGGAACGCCCACCGCGAAGGCGATGAGCAGCCCCCAGAACACCAGCTCGAAGGTGGCGGCACCGTAGGTCACCACCACCTCGGCGATCTCTTGATTGTCTTGGGTGCGCCCGAAATCGCCGTGCAGGAAACCGGTCAGGTACTCCCAGTACTGGGTGAGGATCGGGCGGTTGAGCCCGGCGGCCTCCTTGCGCTGCTCGATCTGGTCCTGGGTCAGCCGCCCACCCATGGCCGCACTGATCGGGTCACCGATCACGCGCATGAGGAAGAACACCACGGTGACCAGCAGCCAGGCCGTCGGCAGGATCAGCAACAGCCGGACCAGCAGATACCGCGCCAGCGCGAGCTGCCGGGAATCACTGCCGCGCAGCCCTTTCCGGCGCCGCACCGGCTCCGTTTCGGCGCTCACCGCGGCCTACTTGCTCAGGACGGTGAACCGGAACTTGAACGAACCGTCGAGAGTCTGCTCCACCCCCGAGACCGACGGCCGCGACACCGCGACCTGCTTGCCCGAGAGCAACGGCAGCGTCGGCAGGTGGTTCTGCGCCAGATCGGTCTGCAGCTTCTCGATCAGCGCGATGCGCTCGGCCCGATCGGGTTCGGTGGCCTCGGCGGTCAATTGCGCGGTGACACCGGCGTTCTCGAAGTGCGACTGCAGGAAGTTGTTCGGCCCGAAGAACGGCGTGAGGTAGTTGTCGGCGTCCGGGAAGTCGGGGAACCAGCCGAACTGGTAGAGCGGGTAGCCGTCGGCGGCGCGCTCCTTCTGATAGGTCACCCACTCGGTCGACTGCAGGTTCACCGTGAACAGCCCCGAGGCTTCGAGCTGCGACTTCACCGCCGCGTACTCCTCGGAGGAGCTCGAGCCGTAGTGGTCGGGGTTGTACTGCAGGTTCAGCGTCACCGGGGTGGACACGCCCGCGTCGGCCAGGAACTTCGCCGCCTTCGCCTTGTCGGGCTTCGCGCCGTAGAGCTGCTTCAACGGCTCGGCCGCACCCGTCATCCCCTGCGGGACATAGCCGTACGCGGGCTGATAGGTGCCCTTGTACACCGAGGTGGCCAGCGCATCGCGATCCACCGAGGACGCCACCGCCTTGCGCACGGCCAGCTTCTGCTCGGGTGTCGCGCCCGGCATGGTGTTCATGTTGAAGACGATGTAGCGCAGTTCGCCGCCGGGCCCGTCGGTGACCTTCACCGACGAATCCGCGCGCAGCGAGTCGATATCGGTGGGCGTGAACGAGCGGTAGCCGACATCGATGGCACCGTTCTGCAGGTCCAGCTTGAGATTGTCGGAGGTCGCGTAGTACTTCATCGACACGGTCTCGGTGCGCGGGGTGCCGAGTACGCCCTGATAGCCCGGGTTCGCCTGGTACTCCACCAGCTTGTTCTTGTCGTAGCTGCTGATCGTGTACGGACCCGAATAACCCTTGGCGGCAACGACTTCGTCGTCGGTGGCGACACGGTCGGCCGGGAACACCTTCTCGTCCACGATCGGTCCGGCCTGGGTCGGCAGGATGGTCGGGAAGGTCTGGTCGTCGGCGACCTTCAGCGTGAACGCGACGGTGAGATCGTCGACCACATCGGTTTTCGCGAGATTGCCCAGCAGCGAGGCAGGACCGTGCGGATCGTTGATCGCCACCATGCGGTCGAAGGAGAACTTGACGCTGTTGGCGGTCAACGGATTTCCGTTGGCGAAGGTGAGCCCGGATTTGATCTTGCACGTATAGATCGTCGGAGCGGTGAACTCGCATTTCTCCGCCGCGTCGGGCTTCGGCGTGGTGTCACCCGGCGCGAAATTCAGCAGATACGAATAGATCTGGGTCTCCACCAGCAGCGAGCCGTTGTCGTAGGCGGCGGCCGGGTCCAGCGAGAAGATCTTGTCGGTGGTGCCCAGCACCAGCCCACCGGCACCATCGGTGCGACCCGAGCCGCATCCGGCGAGCGTGGCCGCGACCACGGCGGCGATTCCTACGGCGGCAACATATTTCTTCACCATCGGGCCCCGTTCTCGAACTGCGATTGAGGGGACCGTACCGGCGCCGCATTACCGCCCAGTTTCGAATGCGTCGATCGGCGGCCGGGATGCCATGAACAATTCTTACGTAATAATGTTGCGCCGCAATGTCATTCATTCGACACATGCGAAGGGCCGGTCAGGTTTATCCTGACCGGCCCTTCGACTGGGAAACCTACGGACGGCTCAACGCGTCGACGTTGACGTTCTCGCCCAGCAGCTTGGCTTCGGACTTACCCGAGAGCATCCCCTCGAGCACGTTCTTGCCGATCGCGGCCTCCTGCGGCAGCGCGATCGGGTAGTCACCGGTGAAGCAGGCCGTGCACAGGCGCGAGGCAGGCTGCTCGGTGGCGGCGATCATGCCCTCGGTGCTGATGTAGCCGAGGCTGTCGGCGCCGATCGAGCGGCGCACGTTCTCCACCATGTCGGCATAGCTGTCCTCGGAGCCGGTGCCGTTGGCGATCAGCTCCGCGCGCGAGGCGAAGTCGATGCCGTAGAAGCACGGCCACTTCACCGGCGGCGAGGCGATGCGCACGTGGATCTCCAGCGCGCCCGCCTCACGCAGCATGCGGATCAGCGCGCGCTGGGTGTTGCCGCGCACGATCGAGTCGTCGACCACGATCAGGCGCTTACCGCGGATCACCTCGCGCAGCGGGTTGAGCTTGAGCCGGATACCCAGCTGACGGATCGTCTGGCTGGGCTGGATGAAGGTGCGGCCCACATAGGCGTTCTTCATCAGGCCCTGGCCGTAGGAGATGCCGGAGCCCTGCGCGTAACCGACGGCGGCGGGCGTGCCCGACTCGGGCACCGGGATCACCAGATCGGCCTCGATCGGATGTTCCTTGGCCAGCTTGCGGCCGATCTCCACGCGGGTGGAGTGCACCGAGCGGCCGGAGATGGTCGTATCCGGACGCGCCAGGTACACGTACTCGAACACGCAGCCCTTGGGCTCGGGGTTGGCGAAGCGCATGGACCGCACGCCGTCGGCGTCGATGGCCAGCAGCTCACCCGGCTCGATCTCGCGCACGAACGCGGCGCCGACGATGTCGAGCGCGGCGGTCTCGGAGGCCACCACCCAGCCCCGGTCGAGCCGGCCGAGCACCAGCGGGCGCACACCGTGCGGGTCGCGCGCGGCGTAGAGGGTGTGCTCGTCCATGAAGGTCAGGCAGAACGCGCCGCGCAGTTGCGGCAGCAGCTCCATCGCGGCCTGCTCGATGCTCGAGTCGGCGGCGGCGTGCGCCAGCAGCGCGGTGACGATGTCGGAGTCGGAGGTGGCCCCGGTCATCTGCGGGCGGCCGTTGATCACGCCCGCGCCGATCAGCCCCAGCTCACGGGCGCGACCGGCCAGTTCGGCGGTGTTGACCAGATTGCCGTTGTGGCCCAGCGCCAGGCCGGAACCGACGGCGGTGGTGCGGAAGATCGGCTGCGCGTTCTCCCAGGTGACCCCACCGGTGGTGGAGTAACGACAGTGCCCGACGGCGATGTGCCCCGGCATGGCGCCGAGGGTCTGCTCGTCGAACACCTGGGAGACCAGGCCGAGATCCTTGAAGACCAGGATCTGCGAGCCGTCGGAGACGGCGATACCGGCCGCCTCCTGGCCGCGATGCTGCAGCGCGTAGAGGCCGTAATAGGTGAGCTTGGCGACGTCCTCGTCCGGAGCCCAGACGCCGAAGACGCCACACTCCTCGCGGGGCTCGTTCTCGGGCTCGTCCGGAAGTGTGGATGTGCTGTCGATCGCGCGATCGGCGTGGGTCACCGTGTGCTCCCTGTTCGGGCGGGCTGGGGGCAGGTCTCATTCTACGGGTGAATCGGTCCTCGACGCGCACCACAGTGCAAACCCGGCGCAATCGACAGTGGTGATCACGCGAATTCCGGGGACACAGCTGTTACCGTGCCGATCGTGACCACCGATGACAGTGCGCACGAACCAGCTGATTCCCCAGCGTCTCCCGTGGACAACACCGAATCGGTCGCGAAGGATTCCGATCCGGCGCGGAGCCGGAGAGCGACGTTGGACACACTCCGCATCCCACCGCGCCGCTGGCTCCGGATCGTGTTCGCGCCCACTGTCGTGCTCTCGATCGTGTTGTCCCTGCTCGGGGTGATGTATCTGGCCTACATCTCCGACCCGGAGGGAAATCTGCACGATTTCCCGATCGCGCTGGTCAACCAGGACGTCGGCGACACCATCGACGTCGACGGCCGCCCCCAGCAGGTGAACTTCGGCAAGCAGGTGGCCGAGGCGCTGGTGGCCGGGATGCCCGCCGACCAGATCGACCTGAAGGTCGTCGGGATCAGCGAGTCCGAGCGGCTGATGCGCAGCGCGCAGATCTACGGTGCCATCGTCATCCCCAGTGATTTCAGCAAACGGCTGGGCATTCTCGGGGTGGGCAGTGTGGTCGGCGGCGAGATCGAGCGCCCGATCATCACCGTGCAGACCAATCCCGGCATGGGCCCGTACTCCGCGGGCATCGTCACCCGCATCGGTGAGCGGGCGATGAGCGAGGTGAACAACCAGGTCGGCCGCCAGCTCACCGCCCAGGTCCGCGACACCCTCGCCGCGACGCCGGAGGGCGCGCAGGCGCCGCAGATCTCCGGTGCCGCCCAGATCACGCTGTCCCAGCCGATCCACATCATCGAGCGGGACTGGCGACCGCTGGGCAAGGGCGCGGGCCTTGGCCTGACCGCTTTCTTCTACGCGCTGCTGATCCTGATGGCCGGGGTGGTCGGCGCGATGGTCATCCACACCATGGTCGACGCGCAACTGGGCTTCCAGCCCACCGAGTACGGCCCCTGGTACGTGCACTATCCACCCACCCCGATCTCGCGATTCCACACGCTGCTCATCAAATGGGGCGTGATGGGCTTCGTGGCGATCGTGGTCTCGCTGCTCTATCTGCTCGTCGCGAAGATCCTCGGCGTCGCCGGTCAGCAGCCGACCCAGCTGTTCCTGTTCTCGGTCCTGGCCCTCATCGCGGTCGGCCTCACCTGCATGGCCTCCCTCGCCGCCTTCGGCACCGCGGGCCTGCTCATCAACCTGGCCGTCTTCGTCATCCTCGGCCTGCCCTCCTCCAGCGGCACCGTCCCCATCCAGGCCACCCCCACCTACATCGCCTGGCTGGCCGAATTCGAACCGATGCACCAGGTCTACCTGGGCATGCGCTCGATCCTCTACTTCGAATCCGACTACACCGCCGGCCTCGGCCGAGGCATCTGGATGTCCCTCCTCGGCCTACTCATCGCCCTCATCGGCGGCGTAGTCATCACCAAGTACTACGACTACAAGGGCCTCCACCGCGAAAACCTGGTCGACAAGAAGAAAACCGCGGCCTGACCTACCCGGTGCTCGGACGCACCGCGACGATCGGTAACCAACCCGCGATCTCCCGCGCCCGCAAGCCGGAAACCGACAGTGCTCCGGAGTCGACGGCGGTGTCGAAATCCAGGAGGCCGGTGGCCAGGAGCAGCCAGGTGCGGGGGTCGGTTTCGACGACGTTCGGCGGTGTTCCGCGCGTGTGGCGGGGGCCCTCGATGCACTGCACGGCCACGAACGGCGGCACCCGCACCTCCACCGAATGCCCCGGCGCACTCCCCGCCAACGCCCGAGCCGTCCCCTTGACCGCCGCCGCGATGTCCGCACGGACCGGCGCCGGCGCTGTCTCGTCGTGCAACCACTCCCGCACCCCGAGCACCGCCGCTCGCACCTCCCCCGGATCCACCGTCTTCCTCGCCATACCGGCACGGTACCGACCGCGACCGACACTTCGGCAGCCAACCATCCGTACATCGTCCAATCGATTAGACTTGATTCCGTAAAATTAACTAGACTAAGGCCATACGATGTGGATCTGCGGGCATCGAGTCGTCACGGTGACCGTGGCTTCCGGACACAACTCGCAGTCACCGGGCATGGTTCGTGTCGTGAACAAGGCGATCGCCCAGTGCCAGGCGCAATGCACGGAGGAATCATGACCGTCTACCAGATCGACGTGTCCCGAGACGACCGCTGGTGGATGATCCGGATTCCCCAGCTGGACGGCGTCAACGGCAATATCGAAGGGCTCACCCAGGCACGACGCTATGCCGACATCGCCAAAGAGGCGACCGACTACATCTGCACGGTGGCCGACGTCGCCCCGTCGACGGTCGAGCTCACCATCTCCGCCCACGTGGGCGAGACCGATGTGACGGCCGCCGCCGAGGAGGTCTCCCGGGCACGCGCCGAGGCGGCCCGCCAGGAAGCCCGTGCCATGCGGATCGCCACCGCGACCGCGCGCCGCCTCGCCGCCGACGGAGTTCCCGTCCGCGACATCGGCGCAGTCCTGGGAGTCACCTTCCAGCGAGCCTCCCAGCTCGCCAATTCCTGAGGTCGGCCAACGGCGCACTCGCACCGCTGTCATCGACGAATCCCTGCGGTTGTTCACCAGGTAGACCGCCTGGCGCGGGCGCGGTCGACCCGCGAGGATGGGGCGATGTCGACCCGTGAGCTGCTCGTCCTCGGTACGGCGGGGGCCGTGCCGACGCGCCGCCGCAACCACAATGGATACCTGCTGCGCTGGGACGGGCAGGGCGTCCTGTTCGATCCCGGGGAGGGCATCCAGCGGCAGATGTCGCTGGCGGGCGCGTCGGCGACCGAACTGCGCTGGGTGTGCGTCACCCATTTCCACGGCGACCATTCCCTCGGCGTCCCCGGTGTCGTGCAGCGGCTGGGCCGCGACCGGGTTCCGCACGACGTGCACGCCGTGTTCCCGGCCGAGGGCGCCGAATACTGGCAGCGCCTGCGGTACGCGACCAGCTACCACGACGAGCCCTCCCTGGTGGAGCACCCGGTCAGCGGCGCCTGGGAAACGTTGCAGGGCAACGGTTTCAACATCACCGCGCTCCCGCTGGCGCACAGCATCCCCACATACGGCTACCGTCTGGCCGAGCCGGACGGCCGCGCCTATCTACCGGCGAAACTGCGTGAGCACGGCATCACCGGCGCGGCGGTTCGTGAGCTGTCGGGCGAGCTGCTCGCCGAATGCACTACCCCCAAGCCCGGCCAGAAGGTCGCCTTCGTGATGGATACCGGCTTGTGCGACAACGTCTTCGCGCTCGCCGACGGCGTCGACCTGCTTGTCATCGAGTCCACCTTCCTCGACACCGAGACCGAACAGGCCGCCGAACGCGGACATCTCACCGCCCGCCAGGCAGGCGAGGTCGCCCGCGCGGCCGGAGTGAAAACCCTTGTCCTGACCCATTTCTCCGAGCGCTACACCGAATCCGACGACCCCTTGTTCCTGGAACAGGCAGGCTTCCCCGGCGCCGTCCTCGCCCACGACCTGGCCCGAATCCCCCTGCCCGCCCGCCGATCCGGCCGCATCGCCCCGCCCACGCACTAGGGTCGTCACCATGCGAGGCGTGCCCGCCCTGATCGCGCTGTGTGCCCTGGCCACCGCCTGCCAGGCCCCCGACGACACCACCCACCCGAACCGTCACCATTGGTCGCCGCCTGCGCGGGCGACCAGCCGACCGGGCCCCAGACCATCGCGGGCCCCGACCTCGCTCGCTTCGTCGCCGCCACCCCGCTGCCCCCGGATGTCCGCGTGGCGGGCGGCCAGCTGGCGTTCTCCCCGCAGCAGGACGGGCTGGTCGACCTGTCCCTTGACCTCTGCCTGCCGGGTACCCCTGGCATCGACGAGCTGCGCGTGGTCGCCACCGCCCTGGCCCACGACCTCGCCGCCCACGAGCTGGGCGAACGCACCGCTACGCTGTCGATCGCCTGCGTGTGCCCGCACGATCCCGCCACCGTCGCGGTGCGCGACCCGGCATTCCGGCAGCACCCCTGGGACGGCACGCCCTCACCGGAGGTCGAGCTCCTGACCTGGGAAATCATGCCCGGCTAGGCATGGAGACGCACAGAAGTCGTACATTCGTCCCATGAGTGTCCTCGATCCGGAACCGACGACGTTGCGGCTGCGCGGCAGCAGCGACGGGCTCACCCTCGCCGCCGACAGCTTCGGTCCCGACACCGGCCAGCTGGTCGTGATGCTGCACGGCGGCGGCCAGACCCGGCATTCCTGGAAGCGGACGGGTCGCGCGCTGGCGGCCGCCGGGATGCGGGTGGTCGCCGTCGACGCGCGCGGGCACGGCGACAGCGACTGGTCATCCGAGCGCGACTACTCCCGCACCGCCATGGTCGCCGACCTGCACTCCGTGCTCGCCCAGCTCGGCGCGACACCGGAAGCAGGCGCGGTGGTGGTCGGTGCCAGCATGGGCGGGATCACCGGCCTGCTCGCCACCGCCGACCCGGCCGGTTCCGCCATCCGCGCCCTGGTGCTGGTCGACATCGTGCCCCGCACACAGAACGCGGGCGTGGAGCGCGTGATGGACTTCCTCGGCAGGCACCGCGACGGCTTCGACACCCTCGAACAGGTCGCCGACGCCGTCGCCGCGTACATGCCGCACCGCCCGCGCCCGGACAACGCCGACGGCCTGCTGCGCAATCTGCGGCAGCGCGACGGCCGCTGGTACTGGCACTGGGACCCGGACCTGATCAGCGATGTCGACGCGAATCCGCAGGACCGCGTCGCCGAGATGGAGGCCGCCGCCGAGGCACTGACCATCCCGGTGCTGCTGGTGCGCGGCGGCAAGTCCGATGTGGTCAGCGACGAGGGCGCCGCGGCCTTCCTGGCCCTGGCCCCGCACGCCCGCATGGCCGAGATCGGCACCGCCGCCCACACCGCCGCGGGCGACGACAACGACGCCTTCACCGACGCCGTCGCCACCTTCGTCGCCACCGCCTGACCCGGCCTACCGCCGGTTCTCGATCCACCGCGCCGCCACCGGCGCCAGCGCTCCCCCGGCATTGATCGCCAGGTGCAGCAGCGCGGGCGCGGTGGCACTGCCGGACCGGCGCCGCAACCACCCGAAGACGAGCCCGGCGAGCGTGGTCGCCGCGACCGTCACCGCCACCGGGTCACCGGCCGCGCGCGCCGGATGGACATGCCACACACCGAAATCGAGGGCGCCGACCACTGGGGCCGCCGGGCCGAGCTCGTCATCGAGGAGCGGGTCGAGCGTCCCACGGAAGACCGCCTCCTCCGCCAGCACCGTGCCGAAGGGAATGTGCAGCGCGATCCATTCCAGCGTGGACGTCTCCGGCACCCGCTCGGCCACTTCGAGCGGCAACCGCCGTACTGCCGGAATCGACAGCGCCACACCGTATCCGGCGATCACCGCGGCAGCTCCGCCCAGTCCCCAGCGAAACCCACTGGCCGACAGCCAATTCGGCCGCCCACCGAACACCCCGGAGTACAGCCCCGCGAAGGCGACATTGGCCGCCGTCCGCCCGCGCAACGGCAGTTCCAGCGCGGGGAGCACCCGATTGCTCCACAGCGGCGGAACGACCAGAGCGAGAACAGTTCTCGGCGCGCGCCACGCGCCCCGGACACCGCCCGTCACTTCACCTCCCGCTCGTAGACCTCCGCCGCTTCCAGCGCCGCCCGGATGCGGTCGATCTCCACCGCGCTCACGTCCGGCGGTGCCGCCACCGCGAGCCACCCGTCCAGCACCAGCGTCCCGTACCGGTGCCCGTGCCCGTCGACGACGCCTTGGGCATTGGTGAGATCGGCCGTGACCTGCCAGAACGTCACGAACGGCGCCCACCGCATCTGCGTCGACACATCGGTCCCGCGTGGTTCGCTCAGCCAGTCCGGCTGGGTGAAGATGAGGTCGGCCGACCACCACACGATGGGGTCGGAGGGGTGCTGGAGGTAGGCGATGCGCGGTGCGCGCCAGGTCTCGGGTGGACCGAGGTCGGTCGCGTCGTCGGCGAAGCGGACCACCAGCCCGTCGGCGTACACCGGCTCCACCTGCGGCGATCCCGGATCGCGGCGGTCGACGAACTGTTTCCACAGCCGGTTGGAGTTGGGCGGCCCCACCCACAGCGCGCCGTCGACCTTCTCGCGCAGGTCACCGAGCCCGTCGAAGGCCTCCTCCGAACCCTGCGAGCCCAGGCTCTCCCCGTAGACGAACAGTTTCGGCCGGTGTCCCTCCGGCTGGGCCAGCCACCGCTGGTACACCGCGTCGAACAGTTCGCGGCTCGCCGCGGCGGCCTTCTCCCGGTCGGACAGGAACGAGAGCACGCTGGGCAGATAGGAGTACTGGGTGGCCACGAGGGCGGTGTCGCCGCCGTAGAGGTATTCGATCGCGCCGGCGGCCATCCCGTTGACCCACCCGGTCCCCGTGGTGGTGACCACGACCATGGCCTCACGCTCGAAAGCCTTGGTCCGGTCGAGTTCCGCGACGGCGAGTTGCGCGGCGGTCTGGTCCCCGTGCGTGGACTCCAGCCCCACATAGGCCCGGATCGGTTCGCGCGCAGGCTTTCCCGTCACCTCGGCGATGTCGTCGGCGCTCGGCCCGTTGGACACGAACCACCGGCCCTCGTAGCCGAGGGTCTGCCAGGCCGCCAGCGAGGCCGGGCTGCCGGAACGTTCGGGGCTCACCGGCCGCACCGCGTACGCGCTGTCGCGGTCGTTGCGCACACTGAACGCGGAGTTGGCGACGGCGAAGAACGCCCGCGAGGCCACACCGTTGAACAGTGTCGTCGCGAACACCACCAGCACCAGCGCCCCGGCGGCGGGCGCGAGCTCGCGCGGCACCTTCACCCAGCGGTTGAGCTGACGCGCCAGCACCAGCACCAGCGTGCGCAGCGTGCGATAGGCGGCCACCACCGCGACGCCGACCGCCACACTGAGCAGCCCGGTGCGCAGGTAGGCGGGGGTGGTGGTCCCGGCCATCCCCATCAGCGAGGTGATCTCGCGCTGCCAGCGGGCCGACTGGATGAGCATCAGCCCCGCGACCAGCACGCACGCGACCAGCACCGTCGCCTTGATGCCGTAGCGCAGCCGGTCCGAGGGGCTGGGGATCGGGATGCGCGCCCGCACCCACCGCCGGAAGATCCACTCCAGGACACAGCCGAGCCCGTAGCCGATCGCGGCGTTGATCCCGCTGATCAGGCCCTGGAACAGCCAGTCGCGCGGCACCAGCGAGGGGGTCACCGACAGGGCGAAGAACAGGGTCGCCAGCACCAGGCCCGGGTAGTTGAGGTCGATGACGTCCTCGGCGCGACGCAGCAACGCGGCGCCGCGCGCACGCAACGTCACGAGGGTCGAGCCTGCCGCAGACACTCCCCCAGTATGGCTGGCCGGGTTGGGCGCAGCAGGCTGTTGTGAGTGGCGGGTCGGTCACTTTCGGCGGCAACTACCCATCGCACTCGAGTAGTTTCACGCGCCCGCGCGAACGACCTGGTCAGCACACTTGTTCCCATGAGCACACCCAATGCCAAGCCGAAGAACACCTCGGCCTACATGGCCCAGGCCGCGATCGCGTTCGCCGTCAGCCTGTTCGGGACCGGCGCCGGAATCGCCTACCTGCCGCTGGACGGCTGGCAGCGCGCCTTCCTGGCGATGTCGGGCCTGTTCCTGGTGACCAGCTGCTTCACCCTCGCCAAGGTGGTGCGCGACCAGCAGGAGACCCAGTCGGTGATGACTCGACTGGACGAGGCGCGCATCGAACAGCTGATCGCCGAACACAATCCGTTCAAGTCGGTGTCGTGAGCGAACCGGGGCAGCCCCGATCGAGGGGTTCGGCGCTGCCCTGGTTCCTCACTTCAACTGCCGCTCGGTGGCCATCGACTCGATCAGATACGCCTTGATCCGCTCCGCCGATTCCGGTGTGTAGTCCGGGGGTTGGGCCACCACGGCCCACGCGTCGGGCACCAGATTGCCGTAGTTGTGGCCGTGCCCGTCCGAAACCGTCTGCGCGCGGGGCAGATCCGCCGCGACCTGCCAGAACGTGACGATCGGATACCACGACATCGACGGCGACACATCCGGCCCGCGTTTCTCCCGCAGCCAGTCGGGCTGACCGAACAGCAGATCCGGTGACCACCACACCACCGGATCGGAGGCGTGCTGGAGATAGACGATGCGCGGATCGGTCCAGTTCGGTGACGGTTTCCCGAGCTGGTCGGCACTGGCGGCGAAGCGCACCGACAATCCGTCGGCGAAGGTCGGGGTGATCTCCTCGGTGCCGGGATCGCGGCGCCGCACGAACTCCGACCAGAGCCGGTTGGAGTTGGGCGGGCCCACCCAGAGCACGCCGTCGGTGCGGTTGCGGATGTCGGCCAGGCCGGAGAAGGCGCCCTCGGAGCCCTGCGAGCCGAGGCTCTCGCCGTAGACGAGCAGTTTGGGCCGGTTGTCCTCGGGCAGCGCCGACCAGCGCTCGTAGACCTTGTCGAAGAGCAGGCGGCCCATCGTCATCGACTTGTCGCGGTCGGACAGGAACGACAGCGCGCTGGGCAGATACGAGTACTGGGTGGCCACCAGCGCGGTGTCGCCGTGGAACATCAGCTCGATGGCCTCGGCGCTGGTCGTGTCGACCCAGCCGGTGCCGGTGGTGCTGATGACCACCAGGACCTCACGCTCGAAGGCCTTGGTCCGGTCGAGTTCGGCCACCGCCAGATCGGTCTGCGCCTCGAAACCGTCGGCCGACTCCAGGCCCGTGTACACCCGGATCGGTTCGCGGGCAGGCTTTCCGGTGACCTCCTCGATCGCCAGCGGCGTCGGCGCGTTGGCGACGAACCAGCGCCCCTCCGAACCCAGGGTGTCCCAGGCCGCGAGCGAGGCCGGGCTGCCGGAGCGTTCGGGCAGGGTCGGCTGGACGGCGTGCGCGGAGGTGTGGCTGTTGCGGGCACCGAACGCCGAATTGGCCACGGTGAAAAAGGCTTTCGCCAGCACACCGTTGAACAGCAGCACCGCCGCGACACCGACGATGAGGATGCCGAGCGGGCGGGCGAAGGAGGTGGGGATGCGCACCCACTGGTTCAGCCCGCGGCTCACCGCGCGGACCAGGCGCACGACCCCACGGGAGATCCAGATCAGCAGCCCGACCACCACGGCACCGAGCAGGGTGGTGCGCAGGTAGGCGGCCAGCGAGTCCGACACCGGTTCCATGCCCATGAGATCGGTGATCTCGCGCTGCCAGCGCGCCGATTGCAGGGTGATCAGGATCGCGAACACCAGGCACACCAGCACGATCGCGGACTTCACCGCGAGCGCGGTCCAGCTCGGCCGCTTCGCCCAGAACGCCTTCGCCCGGTCCGGCCAGGTGATCCGCGGCAGGACCCAGCGCCGCCAGGCCCAGGCCAGCGCGCAGCCGAGGCCGTAACCGATGGTGGCGTTGATGCCGCTGACCAGGCCCTGGAAGAACCAGCCGCGCGGCAGCAGCGAGGGCGTCATGGACCAGCCGTAGAACATGGTGGCCACGAGCAGACCGGTGTAGTTCGGGTGGAAGAACCGCTCCACCAGGTGGATCACCCGGAGCTTGCCGGAGACCGGTTCCACGGGGGCGGGTGCGGCGGCCGCCGCGGCGGGAGCCGAGCTCGCATCATCGATGGTCAAGCTCGACTCCTCATCGTCGGCTTACGTGTGCGCTCCGAACAGCTTAGGCAGCGTGCCCTCGAACGCCTCGCGCAATTCGGCGAGTGTCACCGAGAACTGGCCCTGCACCTCGACCGAATCCGAGCCCTGGTCGACCACGCCGATGCGCACCCACGGCAGCTGCCGCGCGTCGCACATCTTGGTGAAGCGGGTCTCCTCCGAGCGCGGCACCGCGACGAGCACGCGCCCGGCCGACTCGGAGAACAGCTGCACGAACGGGTCCGACCCCTCGGGAAGCACGATGCGGCAACCGGTTTCCCCGGCCAGCGCGGCCTCGACGACGGTCTGCGCCAGACCGCCCTCGGACAGGTCGTGCGCCGCGGAGATCATGCCGTCGCGCGAACCGGAGGTGAGGACCTCGGAAAGCAGCTGCTCGCGGGCGAAGTCGACCTTGGGCGGCACGCCACCGAGGTGGTCGTGCACGACCTGCGACCAGATCGAGCCGTCGAGCTCGTCGTGGGTCTCGCCCAGCAGGATCAGCGACTCGCCGGGCTCGAGGCCAAGGCCGGTGGGGATGCGGCGGTGCACGTCGTCGATCACGCCCAGCACGCCGACCACCGGGGTGGGCAGGATGGCGTCCTTGCCGGTCTGGTTGTAGAAGCTCACGTTGCCGCCGGTGACCGGAATGCCAAGGGCCGCACAGCCGTCCGCGAGACCGCGCACGGCCTGCTGGAACTGCCACATCACGCCCGGGTCCTCCGGCGAACCGAAGTTGAGGCAGTTGGTGACGGCCTTCGGGGTGGCGCCGGTGGTGGCCACATTGCGGAACGCCTCGGCCAGCGCCAGCTGCGCGCCGGTGTAGGGGTCGAGCTTGGTGTAGCGGCCCGAGGCGTCGGTGGCCAGGGCGATGCCGCGACCGGACTCCTCGTCGATGCGGACCACGCCGGCGTCGGCGTGCTCGGCGAGCACGGTGTTGCCGCGCACGTAGCGGTCGTACTGCTCGGTGATCCACTTGCGGCTGCACAGCTGCGGGCTGGCGATCATGGTGAGCAGGGTCTCGCGCAGCTCGTCGGCCGTCTTGGGCCGGGTGAGGTTCGCGGTGGTGTCGGCGATCAGCGCGTCCTGGGTGTCGGGACGCTGCACCGGGCGCTCGTAGACCGGGCCCTCGTGGGCGACGGTGCGCGGCGGCACGTCCACCACGGTCTCGCCGTGCCAGGAGATGACCAGGTGATCGCCGTCGGTGACCTCACCGATGACGGTGGCCAGCACGTCGTGGCGCTTGCAGACGGCCATGAAGGCGTCCACGTTCTCGGGGGTGACCACCGCGCACATGCGCTCCTGCGACTCGCTCGACAGGATCTCGGCGGGGGTCATGTGCTTGGCGCGCAGCGGGACCTTGGTCAGGTCGATGTGCATACCGCCGTCACCGGCCGCGGCCAGTTCGGAGGTGGCGCACGACAGCCCGGCACCGCCGAGGTCCTGGATGCCGACGACCAGACCGGCCTTGTACAGGTCCAGACAGCACTCGATGAGCACCTTCTCGGTGAACGGGTCACCGACCTGCACGGCGGGCAGCTTCTTGCGGCCGGTGCCGGTCTCCTCGCCGGAGAAGGTGTCCGAGGCGAGCACGGACACGCCACCGATGCCGTCGAGGCCGGTACGCGCGCCGAACAGGATGATCTTGTTGCCCGCACCGGAGGCGAAGGCCAGGTGCAGGTCCTCCACGCGCATCGCACCCGCGCACAGCGCGTTGACCAGCGGGTTGCCCTGGTAGGAGGCGTCGAAGACGGTCTCGCCGCCGACATTCGGCAGGCCCAGGGAGTTGCCGTAGCCGCCGACGCCACGCACGACGCCGTCGACCACGCGGCGGGTGTCGGCCGCGTCGGCCGCGCCGAAGCGCAGCTGGTCCATCACCGCGATCGGGCGCGCGCCCATCGCCATGATGTCGCGCACGATGCCGCCGACGCCGGTGGCCGCGCCCTGGTACGGCTCAACGTAGGACGGGTGGTTGTGGCTCTCGACCTTGAAGGTGACCGCCCAGCCGTCACCGATGTCGACCACACCGGCGTTCTCGCCGATGCCGGCCAGCATGGAGGCCTTCATCTCGTCGGTGGTCGTCTGGCCGAAGTAGCGCAGATGAACCTTGGACGACTTGTACGAGCAGTGCTCGCTCCACATCACCGAGTACATCGCCAGTTCGGCGTCGGTGGGCCGACGGCCCAGAATCTCCTTGATGCGGGCGTACTCGTCGTCTTTGAGACCGAGTTCCTTGTACGGCTGCGGAGCATCCGGGGTGGCTGCGGCGGTGGCGACGGTGTCGACCTGCAGTGTCACGGGAGACCAGGGTCCTTTCGGCCGGGGGGAACTTGACTACGGAGTCTAATCGGCGCCGTACCTGCCGCTGCCGGAGGCCCCGGCGGATTCGAGCTGATCACACCCGCGCCTCGACCGGGCGCTGACCCGTTACTCTGACGCCGTGAACGAAAGTCCGGGGGTTACCGAGCAGGTCGAGCCGCCTGTTCCCGCGCGCGGGGCGGAATCGAGCGCCACTTCTTCCGGTCAGGACCGTCCGCCCGAGCCGCTGGATCCGGACCGTCAGCGCCGCTGGCTGGCCGCCGCCGTCGGGCTGTTCGTGTTCTCCGCGGCCGTCGCGCTGCTGGCGCACTGGTGGCACGGCTTCATCGACTTGCAGGTCTACCGCAACGGCGCGCGCGTGTGGCTCGACGGCGGCGATCTCTACGGCCCGATGCCCCCGGTCTACGGCCTCGGCCTGCCCTTCACCTATCCGCCGCTGGCGGCGATGTTCTTCGTTCCGCTGGCGCTGATGCCGCTGGTGGTGGCCGAGATCGTGGTGCTGGTGACCTCGCTGGTGAGCCTGGGCATCGCGCTGTGGCTGGCGCTGGTGCGGGTGCGTCCCGAACTCGACCGGATCTCGGTGCTGACTGTGCTGATCGCCGGTCTCGGGCTGGCGCAGTTCCTCGAACCGGTGCGCCAGACCTTCAACTTCGGCCAGATCAACCTGGTGCTGATGGCCGTGGTCGCCGTCGACGCGCTGGTCCGCAAGCCGTTCTGGCCGCGCGGCATGCTCATCGGCATCACCGTCTCGATCAAGCTCATCCCCGCCGGCTACCTGCTCTACTTCCTGCTGCGCCGCGATTGGAAGGCCGCGGCCACCCTGGTGGTCTCGGCGGCGGGCGCGGTGGGCATCGGCTTCCTGCTGTTCCCCAACGACTCGGTGCAGTACTGGTTCCACACCGTCACCGACACCGGCCGCATCGGCACCCCGTACTTCGCGGGCAACCAGTCGATCAAGGGCACGCTGTTCCGGCTCGGCCTGGACGAGACGATGGCCACTGGACTGTGGATCGCGCTGTCGGTGCTGACCGTGGGGCTGGCCGCGATCTGGATGGTGCGGCTCATCGACGCGGGGTCCGATGTGGCGGCGCTGCTGGTGAACGCCGCCGCGGTGCTGCTGGTCTCGCCGGTCTCGTGGTCGCACCACTGGGTGTGGGCGGCGCCCGCGCTGGTGATCGCGGTGGATCAGGCCACCCGGCGGCGCTCGCGCGGATTCACCGCCGTGGTGGCCCTGTTCACGCTGATGTTCATCGTCGGCCCGCAGTGGGTGCTGCCGCATTCCGAGGACAAGGAACTGGCCTGGAGCTGGTGGCAGCAGATCATCGGCAGCAGCTACGTGTGGGCCACGTTCGCGGTGATCGTGTACGCGGTGTGCACCTACCGGCCGAACAAGCCCGCGCTCGCGAGCGCCTGATCAATCCAGCTCGACCGGGGTCAGGAAGGCCGCCAGCGCAGCCGCGTAGGCGGGGACATCCGCGGCCGCCATGAGTTCGCGGCAGGAGTGCATGGCCAGCTGCGGGGCGCCGATGTCGACGGTCGAGATGCCGGTGCGCGCCGCCGTCATCGGGCCGATGGTCGACCCGCACGGCAGATCGGCGCGATGCACGTAGCGCTGCAACGGCACCCCCGCCTGCGCGCAGGCCAGCGCGAACGCGCCCGCGCCCGCCGCGTCGGTGGCGTAGCGCAGGTTCTGGTTGACCTTGAGCACCGGCCCACCGCCGATCTCGATGCGGTGCGCGGGCTCGTGCCGCTCGGGGTAGTTGGGGTGCGTGGCGTGCGCCATGTCCCCGGAGGCCACGATCGAACCGGCGAGGGCGGCGAGGTAATCCGCGCGACCACCGCCGCGCGAGAGGACGATCCGCTCCAGCACCGCGGGCAGCAGATCCGACTGGGCACCCCGATCGGATTGGCTGCCCACCTCCTCGTGGTCGAACATCACCAGCACCGGTGACGCGGCGCCCGGTTCGTCGACGGCGGCCAGGAACGCCTGCAGTCCGGCGTAGCAGGTGCCCTGGTTGTCCAGCCGGGGCGCGCTGACCAGGTCGTGCTCGCGGCCGACGATCGTGCTCGGCGCCAGATCGTGGGTCATCAGTTCCCAGCCG
The DNA here is from genome assembly GCF_053602435.1 of Nocardia sp. NPDC004415. Lineage (NCBI taxonomy): Bacteria > Bacillati > Actinomycetota > Actinomycetes > Mycobacteriales > Nocardiaceae > Nocardia > Nocardia sp. NPDC004415. The sequence continues at coordinate 26,411 of NZ_JBSGDP010000026.1, read as the reverse complement.
AGCACATCGGCCCCGGCCACCCCGGCCCGTTCGGCGACGAAGTCCAGGAACGGCACCCCGGGTGCGCCGATGCCCCAGATGGCGTTGACGTGGCGCTGCGGGTCCAGCGTCACCCCGCGCCGGTCCTCGGACAGGTGGATGGCCAGCTGCGGCACCCGCAGGATGGGCTCGTCGATACGCACCAGCAGATCGCGCATCCGGTCGCCCTCTCGCACACTCAGCCGCCCCGAGATGCCGAGTTCGCGATCGAGCCAGGAGTTGAGCCAGGCCCCGCCGTAGGGCTCGAGCCCGACCAGCTGCCAGCCCGCCGACGACAGGTCCGGATGCTGCTTGACCCGCAGGTTCGGGCTGTCGGTGTGCGCGCCGACCACCCGGAACGGATCGGTCGGCGCGGCATCGAAATCGGCCCACGCGATCAGCGAACCCCCGCGCACCACATAGTGTTTGCCCCCGGCCGACTCCCACGGCCGCTCCTCCGGCAGCGGCGTGAACCCGTTGCCCTCGAGTTCGGCGGCCACCGTCGCGCACACGTGGAACGGTGACGGCGAGGCATCGATGAAGGCACACAGTCCGCTGGCAGTGGCCGCTGTCAGAGATACAGGCATGGGCCCGATCCTAGGGGCTAAGCCTCGGCGACGACCCCGAGCGCGGTGACGAGCTCGCCGTAGCGGCGGGCGCCGAGTCGGGTGCGCAGTTCCTCTTCGGCGGCCTGTTCCTCGGCCCGGATCTTGGCGACCAGGCTGGCGCCGAGGCTGCTCAGGCCGATGAGGATGCGCCTGCGGTCGTCGGTGGCGGCGACCCGGAAGATCAGCCCGCGTTCGGCGAGATTGTCGGCGTGCCGGGTGGCCGAGGACGGCGCCAGCCGCGCCTGGGTGGCCAGTTCCGACATGGTGATGCCCTGGTCGGTGGACAGCTGCGACAGGATCGCCCAGTGATCGGCCGAGAGATTGTCGGCGGTCAGCGCGGATTCCAGCCGCCGCACCCAGTTCCGCTCGGCACGGCGCAGCGCGGCATGCACTGTGGAATACCCACTTATGATGGACACAGAATGCTTTCCCACCTGCCGAAATATCCTTCGAACGACGCCGTTCGCACCAGTGGATAGAGTACCGAATGCCCACGTTCCACGAGAGCCGGGAGCAGACGATCGAGATTCTCTCGATCGTCCCGACTCAGGGTCCGGGTGGCATCATCGCCCCGTCGTGTACCGCCGCGATCTCCCTCGCGGTCGACGAGATCAACAGCGGCACCGGCATTCTCGGCCGCGAGATCCGGCTCACCACCCTCGACGGCGGCCGCCCGCCGCACGAGGTCGCCACCGAAGTGGAGGCGCTGCTCGCCACCGGCATGATCGGCGCGATCACCGGCTGGCACACCTCGGCGGTGCGCCGCGCGGTCGCGACCGCCACGGCCGGGCGCGTGCCCTACCTCTACGCGACCGATCACGAAGGCCTGCCCGACGAACGTCCCGGCGTGCTGCTGGTCGGCGAACATCCCGATCATCAGACCGTGCCCGCCGCCGCCTGGATGGCCAGGGAACTGGGCGTGCGCCGCTGGGCGGTGATCGGCAACGACTACATCTGGCCCCGCCAGACCGCGCACGCGCTGCGCCGCGCACTGCCCTCCCCCGCCGACATCGTGCTCGAACGCTACGTGCCGCTGGGGACCACCGATTTCCACGCCTTCCTCGACGAACCGGCGCTGCTGTTCGCCGACGCGGTGCTGGTGCTGATGGTCGGCGCCGACACGGCCCGCTTCAACCGGCAGTTCACCGCCACCGGCCTGCCCGCCGTGATGCCGCGCCTGAGCCCCGCCGTGGACGAGAACGTGCTGCTCAGCGCGGGCCCGAAGGCCAATGACAATCTCTACGTGGCCTCGGGCTTCTTCCTCGACGACCACACCGCCGACGGCCGCGACCGCCGCGCCCGCTACCGCAGGCACCAGGGCTCCTTCGCCCCCGCCCTGACCACCTTCAGCAATTCCGCCTACGAGGCAGTACACCTGCTGGGCGCCCTCGCCGACACCGTCGGCACTCTGGACGTGGACGCGCTCTCGGCCCGGCTTGCCGACGGCATCACCGTGGACGGCCCGACCACCCGGCACGGCTTCACGGGCAATCAGGCCGTCGGCCCGGCCTTCCTGGCCAGAGCCGACGGCGTCGACTTCGACATCATCGACCGATTGGCCTGAATCAAGCGTTGATCAGGCTGTCCAGCACCGAGTAGAACATCCCCAGGCCATCGTCGCTCGGGCCGGTGAGGGCCTCGGTGGCGTGCTCGGGGTGCGGCATCAGGCCGACGACGCGGCCGTTGGCCGAGGAGATGCCCGCAATCCCGCGCTGCGAACCGTTCGGGTTCTCGCCCGCGTAGCGGAACACCACGCGACCCTCGCCCTCGAGCTCGTCGAGCACAGTCTGCGAGGCCTGGTAGCGGCCCTCACCCGACTTGAGCGGGATGAGGATCTGCGCGCCCTGCTCGTAGCGTGAGGTCCAGGCGGTGTTGTTCGCCTCGACCTGCAGCCACTCGTCGCGGCAGATGAAGTGCAGGCCCTCGTTGCGGGTGAGCGCGCCCGGCAGCAGCCCGGCCTCGCACAGCACCTGGAAGCCGTTGCAGATGCCGAGCACCGGCAGGCCCTGACCGGCCGCGCGCACGACCTCGCCCATCACCGGCGCGAACCGGGCGATGGCGCCGCAGCGCAGGTAGTCGCCGTAGGAGAAGCCGCCCGGCACGATCACCGCGTCGACACCCTTGATGTCGGCGTCGGCGTGCCACAGGCTCACCGCCTCGCCACCGGCCAGGCGCACCGCGCGGGCCGCGTCGACGTCGTCGAGCGTGCCCGGAAAAGTAATGACGCCGATACGCGCGCTCACGAGACCCGAACGACCTTCCAGTCCTCGATCACCGTGTTGGCCAGCAGCGCCTCGGCGATCTGCTCGAGCTCGGCGTCGGAGACACTCTCGTCCACCTCGAGCTCGAATCGCTTGCCCTGCCGCACATCCGAGATTCCGGCGAATCCCAGACGCGGGAGCGCGCCGACCACGGCCTGTCCCTGGGGGTCCAGGATCTCGGCCTTCGGCATGACCTCGACCACGACTCGTGCCACGCGTTGCTCCTCATGTGGTGTGGGGGTTTACTCCAGAAATCGTAGTTGACCCGGCCGTCGTGCCCGCGTTCCGGGGTCACCGGCGCTTAGCATCGGCATATGCGCATCGCCCACTTCGGTCATTCCTGCATCCTCGTGGAACTGCACGGTGTGAAGGTGCTGTTCGATCCCGGCACCTTCGCGCACGGCTTCGAGGGCATCACCGGACTGGACGCCATCGCGGTGACCCACCAGCATCCCGACCACATCGACCCCACCCGCATCGAAGCCCTGATCGAGGCCAACCCCACCGCCCGCCTGCTGTCGGACCCGCAAACCGCCCAGCAGCGCAGCGAGGGCTGGGAGCCGGTCTCGGCCGGGCAGGTGCTCGAGTTCGGTGACCTGCAGATCACCGGCGGTGGCGGACGTCACGCGGTGATCCACCCGGACATCCCGGTGATCGACAACACCGTCTTCCAGCTCGGCACCGCCGCCGACCCGGCCCAGCTGGTGCACCCCGGCGATTCGCTGTGGGTCCCGCCGGTGCCGGTCGGTGTCCTGGCCATCCCCGCGGTCGCCCCGTGGATGCGGATCTGGGACACCGTCGACTACCTGCGCGCCGTGAACCCGCGCACCGCCATCCCCATCCACCACGGGATCATCGACCCGGGTGCCCACGGCGTCTACTTCGGCAGGCTCAGCGAGATGGCGCCTGCGGGCACCGAGTTCCGCGCCATCGCCCCCGAGGACCAGGCCCAGTTCTGAGTCTCAGCGGTAGGTGCTGAGGAACAGCGCCTCGGCCAGGGCCATGTGCTCGATCTCGCTCGGGTCGACGCTCTCGTTGGGCGCGTGGATCAGGCACTTGGGCTCTTCCACGCCGATCAGCATGATCTCGGCCTTCGGGTAGGTGTCGGCGAAGACATTGCACAGCGGGATCGAGCCGCCCTGCCCCTCGGTGGTGACCGCGCGGCCGTAGGCGGTCTCCATCGCCGCGCCCATGGCGGCACGGGCGGGTCCGTGCTCGGCGGCGGCGAAGGGTTCGCCGAGCGATTCGAGTTCGATGTCGAGCTGGGCGTTCCACGGCACGTGCGCGCGCAGGTGCTTGCTCAGCAGGTCGTAAGCCTGCTTCGGGTCGGTGCCGGGCGGGATGCGCAGGTTGAGCCGGGCCCGGGTGCTGGGCTGGATCGCCGCCGAGGAGCCGACCACCGCCGGCACGTCCATGCCGAGCACCGTCAGCGCGGGACGCGACCAGAGCATGTCGGAGACGGTGCCGCTGCCGACCAGGTCGACACCGTCGAGAACGTCGGCGTCGGAACGGAAGTCGGCGTCGGGGTACTGCGCGCCGGTCCACTTCTGGTCGTTGGTGAGCCCGTCGATGGTGGTGTCGCCGTGTTCGTCGCGCAGGGTCGACAGCAGCTGGATCATCGCGGCCAGCGCGTCGGGGGCGGGGCCGCCGAACATGCCCGAATGCATCGGTCCCGCCAGGGTTTTCACGGTGAGCACCACATTCACCATGCCGCGCAGGGTCTGGGTGAAGGTGGGCACGCCGACGGCGAAGTTGCCGCAGTCGGCGACGAGGATGGCATCGGCGGCCAGCAGGTCGGGGTTGGCGACGACGAACTTCTCCAGCCCGCCGGTGCCCTGCTCCTCGGAGCCCTCGGCCACCACCTTGATACCGATCGGGAAGTCCGGGCCGATGGCGCGCAGGGCGGTCAGGTGGGTGACGATATTGCCCTTGCAGTCGGCCACGCCGCGCCCGTACCAGCGGCCGTTCTTCTCGGTCAGCGTCCAGACCGGGGTGTGCCAGGCGTCGTCACCGAGCGGCGGCTGCACGTCGTAGTGGCAGTACAGCAGCACCGTCGGGGTGCCCGCGGGGCCGGGCTTGTGCCCGATCACGGCCTTGCTGCCGTCCGGGGTCTCGTGCAGGCCGATCTCGGTGAGCCCGGCCGCGGCGAAGGCGTCGGCGACCCACTGCGCGGTCTGCTCGCAGCCCTCCGGCGGGAACTGGCGCGGATCGGCCACCGACTCGAACGAAACCAGCTGGGCCAGATCGTCTTTCGCCTGGGCCATCAGCCCGGAAATCCTGCTGCGCAGCTCTGTGTCGGTGGTCATCGATCACGCCTCACTTGGTGGTGTCGTCCAGTTTCAGGGTGTCCAGATGAGAAAGGTAGTCCGGCAGGCGATCCGGGCAGTAGACGGCGATGGTGAGCGCCACGGCCTTGACGGTGTCGTTGGGTCCGATCACCGGTCGCTGCCCCGGACCGGCCGCGCCGTTGGTGATCGAGGCCTGGTATTTCGCCTTGATCAGCGGTGAACTCGGGTCCTGGCAGACCGAACCGCCGTCCTCGCCGAGCGCGTCGGCGATCACCCGCGTCTCCGGAGCGGGCAGCCCGGCGGCGACCAGATTGTTGTGCAGCTGTTCGGCTTTGGTGTTGGCCTCGGTGCTCTCGCGGATGCCGCGGAAGGTGAGCAGCCCGATCAGCGCGAACACCACGAGCAGGACCGCGGCGGTGATGTAGATCCAGCGGCGCTTGTGGTCGGGAGCGTCTCCGGTGGTCATGCCTTCTCCCCTTCCGGGACGGCGCGTTTCCAGCTCTCACTGCGGTTTCGGTAGAACAGGTACGGGATGAGCAGGCCGACGATGCCCATGCCGCCGCCGACGATCAGCACGTAGATCCACGGGCTGCCCGCGCCGAACTGGGAGGGCGGCACGAACCCGATGGCGAACGCCGCGATCGAGGACACCGCGCCGAGTCCGCACAGCGCGAACAACATCGGTGCCCGGTAGCCGCGCGGATGACCGGGATCGTCGCGGCGCAGTTTGGCGGCCGCGGCGAACATCAGCACATACATGATCAGATACACCTGCGTGGTGATCACCGACAGAATCCAGTAGGCGCTCGAGACATTCGGGATGAAGGCGTAGAGCAGCGCGATGAAGGTGGTGAACACACCCTGCGCGACCAGCATGTTCTGCTGCACACCGTGTTTGTTCAGCTTGGTCAGGACCGGCGGCAGATAGCCCTCGCTGCGCCCGATCAGCAGCAGCCCCTTGGACGGTCCCGCCAGCCAGGTGAGCATGCCGCCCAGCGCCGCGGCCACCAGCGCGATGCCGACGATCGGGGTGAGGAAACCGATCCCGAAGTGGCTGAAGAAGCCGTCGAAGGCCTGCATCACGCCCGCGGTGAGACTCAGGCTGGCCGAGGGCACCACCCAGCTGATCGCCAGCGCGGGCAGGATGAAGATCACCAGCACCAGCCCCATCGCCAGGAACATCGCCTTGGGGAATTCCTTGGCCGGATTGCGCAGCGAGGAGACGTGCACCGCGTTCATCTCCATGCCCGCGTAGGACAGGAAATTGTTCACGATCAGCACCAGGCTGGCCAGACCGGTCCACGCGGGCAGCAGATGACCCGAATCCATCGGCGCCGCGGACGGATTTCCCTGCGCCAGGAATACCAGACCGAGCACCACCAGCACCGTGCCGGGAATGAGCGTGCCGATCACCAGGCCCATGCTCGACAATCCGGCCACCGTCTTGGTGCCCTGCGAGGACACGTACACCCCGGCCCAGAAGACGGTGATGATCACGATCGCCACATACAACCCGTTGGACGCCAGCGAGGGATGGATGATGTAGGCGAAAGTGCTTGCCACATAGGCGAGCAGGCTCGGGTAGTAGAAGATCGTCATGGCGAACTGGCACCAGACGGCGAGAAAGCCGAGCGGTTTGTTCAGCCCCTCCCCGACCCATTTGTAGACCCCGCCCTCCCAGCCCGAGGCCAATTCCGCAGCGACCAGCGAGGTCGGCATGAGGAACAGGATCGCGGGAATGACGTAGAGGAATACGCACGCCAGACCGTAGACGGCCATGGTGGGTGCCGAGCGGAGGCTGGCCACCGAACTCGTGGTCATCAGCGCCAGGGTGACCCAGGACAGATATTTCGTCGTCGTCGCGGCTTTCGTCGCGGTGCCCGTCATCAGCGCTGCCTCCTGCTGTGTACCGCACAACCAAGGGAAACTCGCCCATGCATAGTAACCGCTGAGCATCCCGTCGGTAAGCTCGAAACGAGCACTTATGCGATGAGATCGTCACCAGATCGACCCAGAGCAAACACCCGGCAGTGCACCCTCTCCCTGGAGGCAGACAGTGGCCGAGACTCCGGACCGCCATGACCTTTTCAGTCTTCCCGGTTTCACCCGTCCCGCCCCGCAGGGCGATTTCCCCACCCTGGAACTCACTCCCGACGTCGCCTACGAGATCGTGCACGACGAATTGATCCTCGACGGCGTCGCCCGGATGAACCTGGCGACCTTCTGCACCACCTGGATCGACGATCAGGCCCACCGGCTGATGGCCGAATCGGTGGACAAGAACATCGTCGACAAGGACGAATACCCGCAGACCGCGGAACTGGAGAAACGCTGCGTGCGGATGCTCGCCGACCTGTGGCACGCCCCCGATCCGGCCACCACACTCGGCACCTCCACGACAGGTTCGAGCGAGGCCGCGATTCTCGGTGGGCTCGCCGCGAAATTCCGCTGGCGGGCGGCGGGCGGCACCGGCACACCCAATCTGGTCTCCGGGCCGGTCCAGGTCTGCTGGGAGAAATTCGCCCGCTATTTCGATGTGGAACTACGTCAGGTTCCGCTGCGCGCCGACAACTACACCCTGCACCCCGACGACCTCGCGAAATACTGCGACGACAACACCATCGCGGTCGTCCCGACTTTCGGCCAGACCTTCACCGGCCTGTTCGAGGACGTCGCCGCCATCAGCGCGGCCCTCGATCGCCTGCACGCCGGCGGCGGCCCCGATATCCCGATCCACGTCGACGCGGCCAGCGGCGGTTTCCTCGGCCCGTTCACCGCACCGGACCTGGTGTGGGACTTCCGGATTCCGCGCGTGAAATCCATCAACGCCTCCGGCCACAAGACCGGACTCGCACCGCTCGGCGTCGGGTGGGCGATGTGGCGCGAGGCCGCGGATCTGCCGCGTGAGCTGGTTTTCGATGTGGATTATCTCGGCGGCAACATGCCCACCTTCAATCTCAATTTCTCCCGCCCCGGCGGCCAGGTGATCACGCAGTACTACGACTTCATCCGGCTCGGCCGCACCGGATACACCCGTGTGCAGTCCGCGATCTATCTCGTCGCCCGGCATTTCGCGCGTGGCCTGGCCGAGCTCGGGCCGTTCGAGCTGATCCACGCCGCCGAACCCGACCGCGGCATCACCGCGGTGGCCTGGAAGCTCACCGACGGCGCCGACTACAACCTCTACGACCTGTCCGACCGGCTGCGCGCCCGCGGCTGGCTCATCGCCGCCTACCCACTGCCCGCCGACCGGCAGGACGAGACCATCATGCGGGCGGTCTTCCGGCACGGCTTCACCGTCGACATGGCCGAACTGCTGCTGGCCGATATCGGCCGCGGGCTGCGTCAGCTGGCCGACAACCCGTGGCGCACCCCGCTCACCAAGGAGCAGGCGGGCGGTTTCACCCACGACGCCGCCCCCGAAGTGCCCTGAAAGGCCACCGCCGCGCTCGATCGCCCACGCGCGCGGCGGTGGCGGTATCAGGCGGCCCGGACCGCCGGGAACGGGTCCCAGCGGTAGACCTCGCTGCGCGCACCGTGATACAGCGCCAGGTCGACCGCGTCGAGCATCGCCTGGCGCGGACCCGGCCGCTGCAACTGCGCGGCCGAGATCGCCAGCCGCAGCACCCCGCCGCGCCGGGCGGTGCGCGCCGCGCCCATCACCAGCGCCCGGCACCACCACGGTTCGGCCCGGAAACCCTCGCCGATCCCGTACACCCGCGCCCGCTGGACGGTGTCGCGTTCCAGATCGAGAATGCTGAACAGGCTCAGCGCGAGCCGGAAACCCACGTCCGGCAGGGCATCCAGCGCGCCCGCCGAGGCGTCCCAGCGCGGGGCCGCGAACAGCCGGGTGCGCAACTGCGCCTGTTCCATCACCCGATCCGCCGCCGTGAGCCGCAGGGTGGCCTCGTGCCGGGGCAGACTCGCGAACTCCGCGCGCCGCGTTTTCGTGGCCGCCTGGTCGTAGCCGTGCAGCACGATCGCGTCACCGTCGTGGCGCCTGCCGCGCAGCCAGGACTGCGTGGCGGGATCGTCGACGAGCCGGTACTTCCCCTTCAACCGGGGCGCCACCAGCAGCGACAGCCGCACCGCCCGCCGGTCCATCTCCGCCGCGAACTCGATCGCGGCATCCCGGGTGGTGTCCCTGATCCCCGACACCGAAACGATCAGCTCAGCGTTCATGACCTGACGATGTCAGCCCGAGATGACACCCGCGTGCTGCCCCGATGACACCGCGACGAACAACTCACCACCCCTGCCAGTGCAGCACTTCCTCGCGCGGCACCCGGACCGCGGGCCGGAAATCCGTGCCGTGCGTGAAGGCCAGCGGCAGGAAGGCCGCCAGCATCACCTTGTCGTACGGCACGCCGAGGATCGCCGCGAGTTCCCGCTCCAGCGGCGCCTGCGCGATGGTCCACACCGTGCCGAGCCCGCGAGCGCGCGCTGCCAGCATGAAGCTCCACACGGCGGGCAGGATCGAGCCCCAGATCCCCGCCTGGATCTCCACCGAGGCGCGATCGGTACGCCCCTCGACCGCCGGGATCACGAAGGCGGGCACCCGGTGGATATTGTCGGCCAGGTAGCGCAGACCGTCGAAAACCTTTGCGGTGGAACGCGGATCGACCCGCATCCGTTCGTGGTCCCTGGCCGTCAGCGGCGCCGCCTCACCCAGCGTCAATGCCCGCCGGAAGATGTCGGCGAGCTCGCGCCTGCGCCGCGCCTCGGTGACGACGAGGAAGTGCCAGCGCTGCCGATTGCGCCCGGTCGGCGCCTGCGTGGCCAGGTCGACGCACTCCTCGATCAGTTCACGCGGCACCGGCCGGTCGAAATCGAGCCGCTTGCGCACCGCCCGCGTGGTGGACAACAGCTGGTCCGGGGTCAGATCGAGGGTCATGCGCTCTCCTGGATGGACGAAGCTGATCATCTACTGGCAGATCATCTGCACTCAGATGAATCCGACCGTAGAGGCACTACCGTCTGCCGTCAAACGATCTGCGCACAGATGATTCAATGGACGCACCCGATCCAGGAGGCCCCATGTCGACCTACTTCCCCCGCCTCGCCGCCGAACGCCCCGATATCGCCCTGTGCCGCGCCTCATCCGCCGTCGCCCGCGCGGGCGAAGCGCACGCGACCGCCCAGGGCCTCGGCGTCGGCCAGCACCTCGTCCTGAAGATGCTGTCCGAGGTCGGCCCCTGCTCCCAGCAACAGCTCGCGGTGGAACTGCGCATCGACCGCAGCGTGATGGTCAACGTCTGCGACGACCTCGAACAGTCGGGCTACGTCCGGCGCGAACGCAACCCACAGGACCGCCGCTCCTACGCCGTCACCCTCACCGAGGCCGGCCGCGATCGCCTACGCCTGGCCGAGGCCGCCACCCCCACCTTCCTCGATGACGCGTTCGCCGCGCTCACGGCGGACGAACGCGCGCAACTCACCACCCTGCTCGGCAAGCTCCTCGCCCGGATCACTTGACCCACGAGTTGTCGCTCACCCCTATGCGTCCGCCAGGCCGACCTTGTCCAGTACCCAGGCGTACTCGAAGCCGACTTCCTTCCACTTCTCGTAGCGCCCGCTCACACCGCCGTGGCCCGCGGTCATCTCGGTCTTGAGCAGCAGTTCGCTGTCGCCGGTCTTGGTGGCGCGCAGCTTGGCGACCCACTTGGCCGGTTCCACGTAGAGCACGCGGGTGTCATTGAGGCTGGTGATGGCGAGGATGGCCGGGTAGTCCTTGGCCTCGACGTTCTCGTAGGGCGAGTACGACTTCATGTACTCGTAGACGTCCTTGTCCGCCAACGGGTTTCCCCACTCGTCCCATTCGATCACCGTCAGCGGCAGCGACGGGTCGAGGATGGAGGTGAGCGGGTCGACGAAGGGCACGTTCGCGAGGATGCCGGTGAACAACTCCGGTGCCAGGTTGGCGACCGCGCCCATCAGCAGGCCGCCCGCGCTGCCGCCGTCGGCGATGAGCCGGTCGGCGGCGGTGGCACCGGTGTCGATGAGATGCTCTGCGCAGGAGACGAAGTCGGTGAAGGTGTTCTTCTTCAGCAGCGTCTTGCCGTGCTCGTACCAGAGCCTGCCCATCTCACCGCCGCCGCGCACGTGCGCCACCGCGAACACCATGCCGCGATCCAGCAGCGACAACCGCGACACCGAGAACGACGGGTCGATGCTGGCCTCGTAGGAGCCGTAACCGTAGAGCAGCATCGGCTTCGGGCCCTCGGGCAGCCCGCGGCGCTTGATGATCGAGATCGGGATGCGGGTGCCGTCGTGCGCGACCGCCCAATCCCGGTGCTGCTCGTAGTCGTTCGCGTCGTAACCGCCCAGCACCGGCTGCTCCTTGCGCAGCAGCAGCTCACCCGTGGCGGGCACATAGTCGAACACCTGCATCGGGGTGATGAACGAGGTGACGCCCACCCGCAGCGTCGGCTGCTCCCACTCCGGGCTCGAACCCGCACCGGCGGCGAACAATTCGAGACCGAAGTCGAGTTCGGTGAGCTCGCCGTAACCGTCGGCGGTCAGCGGCCAGACCGAGATGCGCGGCAGCGCGTCGCGTCGGTAGCCGAGCACCAGGTGATCGGCGAAGGCGTCGATGTCCTCGAGCCGGACGTCTTCGCGATGCCCGATCAGCAGCGTCATGGCGGACGGGTCGGTGGCGGGCGCCTCCGCGAGGACGAAGTTCTCCGCCTTCACGCCGTCGACCACGTCGTTGTGCAGGATCAGGAAGCGGTCCTCGCCGCCGATCACCGCGTGCTCGGCCGAGTACTCCACACCCTCGCGACGCTCGAGCAGCACCCGGAACTCGCCCTCGGGATTGTCGGACTCCAGCACCCAGCCCTCGGTGGTGATCTTGGAACCGAGCCAGATCATCAGGTACTTCTCGGAGCGGGTGGCGCCCACACTGACCCAGTAGCGTTCGTCGGGCTCGTGGAAGACGGTCACGTCGGCGTCGGAGCCGGTGCCGATGCGGTGGCGCCACACGGTGTCGGGGCGCCACGACTCGTCGACGGTCTGATAGAAGATGTGCGTGCCGTCCAGCGACCAGGTCGCCCCCGGCGCCGCACCGGCGACCTCGTCGGGCAGCAGCTCGCCGGTGGTCAGGTCCTTGATCCGCAGGGTGTAGCGCTCGTCGCCGGTGCTGTCGACGGAGTAGGCCAGCAGCTTGCCGTCGTGGCTGAGCGAGAACGCGCCGAGCGCGAAGAAGTCCAGGCCCTCGGCCAGGACATTGCTGTCGAGCAGCACTTCCTCACCCTCGATGACGGTGTCCACCTCGAGCTGCGGCGGGGTCCACGCGTCGATGCCCTCGGCGTTCGCGTCGATCGGACAGCGGCAGTGCACGCCGTACTGTTTGCCCTCGAAGCTGCGCGAGTAGTACCAGTACTCGCCCAGCCGGGTCGGCACCGAGAGATCGGTCTCCTGGGTGCGCGCCTTGATCTCGTCGAAGATCTTGTCCCGCAGCGGCTGCAACTGGCCGGTGCGCGCCTCGGTGTAGGCGTTCTCGGCCTCCAGATGCGCGATGACCTCGGGGGATTCCTTGTCCCGGAGCCACTCGTACTCGTCGACGAACGTATCGCCGTGATGCACCCGTTCGGTGGGCACCTTCTTCGCGATCGGCGCCGACACCGACTCAACATTCTCGCCAGCCATGCGCTCCACCGTAGCCGCCGCACTCCCGCGCGGCCCGGCAACTCACCCGGTCACCGGACCCGCGGAAGAATCTCAGGCGCCCAGCGCCGGGCCGATGACCGGCCAGGAGGCGTGCAGCGCGTCCTGCCAGTACGACCAGGAGTGCGTCCCGACCGGGTGGTAGTCGATCCTGGCGCCGATGCCCGCGGCGCGCAGACGCTGATCGAAGGCGACCATGCAGGTGTTGACGCCCAGTTCGATCGGACCACCGAGGAAGATGTTCTCCGCCAGCTGCGGCTTGATCTCGGCCTCGTGCGGCCCGGGGATGCCGGTCCCGGTGGACAGATACAGCGCCTTGCCACGCAGCCCGTCGACCATCAGGGCCGGGTCGTGCGCCGCCCATTCCGGACTGCCGGGCGCGCCCCACATGTTCACCGGATTCCCGCCGCGATTGGCGATCGAGAACATGATCGCCGCGGCCGCCATCGCGCTGTCGGGGCACGCACTGTACCCGGCGACGGCCCGGTAGAGCCCGGGATGCCGGGCGGCCAGGATGTAGGCCGCGTTGCCGCCCATCGACAGGCCGCCGATGCCGTTGACGCCGTTGCCGTTGAACTGGCCGTCGATCAGCCCCGGCAGTTCCTGGGTGAGGAAGGTTTCCCACTTGTACCGGCCGAACCGCGGGTCGTCGGTGATCCAGTCGGTGTAGTAGCTGGCCTGCCCGCCCATCGGCAGCACCACGTTGACGTTCTTGCCGCGGAAGAAGGCCTCGGCGTCGGTGGCGTTGGTCCAGGTGCTCTGGCCGATGCCCGGGTCGAGTCCGTCGAGCAGGTAGTACGTGCCACGCGAGCCGCCGCCGGCCGGGTGCAGGACCTGGAGGTCGACATTGCGTCCCATCGCCGGCGAGGTGACCGTGATGGCCGTGCGGGTGGCGCTGAGCTCGTTCACCCCGACGATCTGCGCCGCACCGGCGGGCGCGGGGTGCACCACCGCCGGTCCGATCAACGCGATGGCGAAAGCCAGCACTGAAGCAGCAACACCCGTACGACGCACGTCCCACCCTCCATTACCGCATGCCAATGACAGTCCAAGGTAACCCATGAGTGGGGGAAGTCACAGCATTCGGCGTTTCGGGCGTTTCTTCAGCAAACTTCACGGTTTGCAATGACCGGTTCGCCCGAAAATGCAGGTCAGCGGGTGAGAGCGCCGCGAATCGAGCCCGCGAGATAGTCGAGATCGGCGCGGGCGGGCGAACTCGGGCGCGCCCGCAGCCCGAACCCGTCACCGGGCCTGCGCGGGATCACGTGCAGGTGCACATGGAAGATCTCCTGCCCGGCCGTGACGCCGTCGGCGAGAAAGAAATTCACGCCATCGGCGGCGACCTCGCTGTCGCGCAGGGCGGCGGCGATCCGCTGGCCGACCTGGAACAGCTTGCCACCCAGGGCAGGATCGAGATCGGCCAGACTCGGGGCGACGACCTTGGGTACGACCAGCACATGGCCGGGTGTCAAGGGGCGAATATCCATGAACGCCAGCACATCCTCGTCCTCGTACACCTTGGACGAGGGCGCGCGCCCGGCGACGATGTCACTGAAGATCGTGTATGGATTCACGCGCGTACGGTAGCGGGCCCGGAATTTTCGTGCACTTCGGCCGTCCGCAGTCAGAAAACTGACCGCGGCGAAGCGAAGTGCACGAAAACGCCGGATCAAAGAATCGGCGACGGCGTGTAGCGTGCGGCCTCCGGGTTGGCCTCGACCAGCTTCTGCACCTGCGCCACCACCTCGGACACCTGGTCCGTGGCCGCGCCGATGAACGCCGACTTGTCGGCCAGCGCCGCGTCGAGCCCGGCGCGGTCCAGCGGCATCCGGTCGTCGGCGGCCAGACGGTCCAGCAGATCGGGCTCGCGGCCCTGCTCGCGCATGGCCAGCGCCACCGCCACGGCGTGCTCCTTGATGACCTCGTGCGCGGTCTCGCGCCCGACACCCGCGCGCACCGCCGCCATCAGGATGCGGGTGGTGGCCAGGAACGGCAGGTACCGGTCGAGCTCGCGGGAGACCACCGCCGGGTAGGCGCCGAACTCGGCGAGCACGGTCAGGAAGGTCTCCATCATGCCGTCGATGGCGAAGAACGCGTCCGGCAGCGCGACGCGGCGCACCACCGAGCAGAACACGTCACCCTCGTTCCACTGCGCGCCCGACAGCTCGGCCGCCATCGAGGCGTACCCGCGCAGCACCACCTGCAGGCCGTTGACGCGCTCGCAGGAGCGGGTGTTCATCTTGTGCGGCATGGCCGAGGAGCCCACCTGACCCGGCTGGAAACCCTCGGTGACCAGCTCGTGCCCGGCCATCAGCCGGATGGTGTGCGCGAACGACGACGGCCCGGCACCCAGCTGCACCAGCGCGGAGAGCACATCGAAGTCCAGCGACCGCGGATACACCTGGCCGACGCTGGTGAACACCGAGGCGAAGCCGAGGTGGGTGGCCACCTGCCGCTCGAGCGCGGCGAGCTTGCCCGCGTCACCGTCGAGCAGGTCGAGCATGTCCTGGGCGGTGCCCATCGGGCCCTTGATGCCGCGCAGCGGGTAGCGGTCGATCAGCTCGCGCAGCCGGGTGAGCGCGACGAGCACCTCGTCGGCAGCGGAGGCGAAGCGTTTGCCCAGGGTGGTGGCCTGCGCGGCGACATTGTGCGAGCGGCCGGCCATCACCAGCGTCTGGTACTCGGCGGCCCGTTCGGCCAGCCGTGCCGCGATGGCGATGCCGTGCTTGTAGACGTGCTCGAGCGACAGGCGCACCTGCAGTTGCTCGACGTTCTCGGTGAGGTCGCGGCTGGTCATGCCCTTGTGCACGTGCTCGTGCCCGGCCAGCGCGTTGAACTCCTCGATGCGCGCCTTCACGTCGTGGCGGGTCACCCGCTCGCGCTCGGCGATCGAGGCCAGATCCACGTGGTCGATGACCCGCTCGTAGTCCTCGATCACCCCCGCCGGAACCTCGATCCCCAGCTCACTCTGGGCCCGCAGCACCTCCAGCCACAGCCGGCGCTCGAGCACGATCTTGTTCTCGGGCGACCAGAGCGCGACGAGCTCCGGGCTGGCGTATCGGGTGGCGAGGACATTCGGGACGAGGGTCACGAACACTCAGTCTAGTTGGCGCACCCGCTCGGGTTGCTGGGGCATCAGGTTCGGGACCACGGGCGGGGCGACGATGTCGATCATCTCCAGCAGGCCGGCCCTGGCGGGGCGGCGGGGCTCGGAGTGTCCTTCGATCAGGGCGCCGACCACCGCGCTGTCGACCACGGCGACCAGGCGGCGCAACTGCTCGGGGCGCACCACTCGATCGGAGCGGCGCAGCACGTCGGCGAGCAGGTCTTCGAGCTGGGTGCGTAGTCGGAGCTGGACTTCACGTAATTCGGGGTGGCGGGCGGAGGCAACGGACCGCTCGTAGCGGGCGATGAGCTGACCGCGCGCGTCGAGGTCGCTGTCGTCGGGGCCGACGAGCAGGTCGAGTACCAGGTCGACGGTCGCCTCGGCACCGCGCCTGCGGTGGCTCACCTCGCCGACGCGGCGGCGCATGGCGTCGAGTTCGATCGCGCCGCTGAACTCGACGGCGCGGGCGATCAGATCTTCCAGGGACTCGAAGTAGTAGGTGGTCGAGGCGAGCGGAAGATCGGCCCGCGACGCCACCGACCGATGTCGCACCGCATCGAAGCCACCTTCGAGCAAGAGTTCAGCCGCCGCCGCCACCAGTGCCTGGCGACGTCGTTCGCCTTTGGGGGTCGTTGCGGTGGTCACCGTGCCATCGTGCCAGTCATCATCAGTTCAACCGTGCGCAATCGTCATCGGGGAAACGCTGGGAAATCGGGATAACTGATTTTTACCGCATCCTGGCACCGAAGTGTTCGTACTAGGGAAAGTTGTTGTCGCACATCACTGTTGACAGATGAACTGGTCAGTACTTCAGGAAGCGTCCCAACCGGTCCAGCGCTGCGGCGATGTCGTCGGTGGCGCCGGCGAAGGAGAACCGGACTGTTCGGTCGCCGTGCACGGTGTCGAAATCGAGGCCGGGTGCCAGCGCGACGCCCGTCTCGGCGAGCACCTCGGCGCACCAGGCGCGCGAATCGTCGGTCAGGTGTGTGATGTCGGCGTAGGCGTAGAAGGCGCCGTCGGCGGGGGCGAGATCGGTGATGCCGAGCGCGGGCAGGCCCTCGAGCAGCAGCGCGCGGTTGGCGGCGTAGCGGCGCACGTGCCCGTCGAGCTCGTCCTTGGCCTCGGGCCCGAACGCGTGCACCGCCGCGTACTGGGAGATGGCGGGCGGGCACACGGTCATATTCGAGGCCAGGCGTTGCAGCGCCGGACGCAGATCGGCCGGGGCCAGCATCCAGCCCAACCGCCAGCCGGTCATCGAGAAGTACTTCGACACCGACCCGATCACCACCGCGTCGCGGGAGAACTCCCAGGCCGAGGCGGTCGGCGTGCTCGCGCCGTAGGTGATGCCGTGGTAGATCTCGTCGGAGATCAGCAGCGTGCCGTGCTGTTCGCACCAGCGCGCCAGCGCGGCGAGTTCGGCCGGGTCGATCATCGTTCCGGTGGGGTTGGCCGGGCTCGCGACCACCAGACCCGCGGGCGGTTCCGGCAGTGCTTCGAGCATGTCGACGGTCGGCTGGAAACGGGTCTGCGGACCGCAGTCGAGCTCGACGACCCGACAGCCCAGCGCCGTCAGCGTGTTGCGGTAGGCGGGGTAGCCGGGCCGGGCGACCACCACGGTGTCGCCCGCGTCGAAGGCCGCCAGGAAGATCAGCGTGAACGCGCCGGAGGACCCGGTGGTCACCACCACTTCGTCCGGGTGCACGTCGTAGCCGTAGGTCTCGCTGTGGTGCCCCGCGATGGCCTCGCGCAACGGCAGGATGCCGAAGGTCTCGGTGTAGCCCAGCAACTCGTGGTCGATGGCGGCCCTGGTGGCCCGCAGCACCGGCGCGGGCGCCTGGGTGGAGGGCTGTCCCGCGGCCAGGACCAGCACATCTCCGTGCGACCTGGCGCGTTCGGCTGCCGCTTTCCACACATCCATCACGTAGAAAGGGGGAATGGTCGACCGGCGCGATTCTCTGGACACTCGACAGACGGTAGAGCACCCGATTGCGCACGTTCACAGATATGGTCGGCACAATGGCTTCGACAGCGAACACGCAGCCACCGACACGGCCGGTCCGGCAGCGTCGGGAACGGGGCGCGGGGGCAGCATGCGGACATCGACGGTGAGCGCGCGGACGCGGGGCGGTGCCCGGTGAAGCCGCTGTCACGCACGCGGCGCCGGACCGCGACCGACGAGGCGCCGGCCGAGCAGCCCCCGACCGACGCCTCCTCGACCCGGACCGAGGCCGAACCGCCTGCGCCGTCGGCCGACCCATCCACATCCGTGCACAGCGGCCCCTCGGCACCGCCGTCCGCAACCTCCGTCGCGGGCAGGAGCGGCCGTCCACGCCAGGCCATGGTCAACGGCCGCCTCCTCCCCGCGAACTGGCGGACCGAGCAAGCCCCGAAACCCGCTGTCACGGAACGATTCTCCACCTGGGCCGCGAGGTACCCCATCGTCGGCGAAGTCGCCGGTGAGCTGCGCAGCGGCGAAGTCCGCAAGGTGTTCTGGCAGCGGCCACGGGCCACGGCCGCAGCGCTGTGGTCACGCAGGCCGAGCCCGGAGCGACTGCGGCACCTCGTGATCGAGCGCCGCGTGCTGATCGCCGGAATCGCCGCCGTGGCGCTGTTCGCCGCCGCCGACGGACACCTCGGCGGCGGCCTCGCCCAGCACCCACCACAGCCCGGTGAGGCCCAGCGCGTCGCCATCGCCTATCCCCCGCAGGTCCCGCCGAACCCGCAGTCGGCGGCCCGCATGCTCGCCGCCATCGCCAAGGGCGAGAAGCGGCGCGAGGCGGGCGTGGTCGCCGCGGCCACGCTGGCCACCCTCGAGCGCGCCAAAGCCGAGGCGGCGGCCGCGGCGTCGGGCGAATGGCAGCCGTGGATGGGTGACCGCGCACCGGTGGTGCCGGGCGTGCTGGTCCCCGGCTCGACCCCGTCGACCGGCGGTTTCAGCCTGCCCGCCAAGGGCGCGTTCACCTCGGGTTTCGGTTCCCGCTGGGGCACCATGCACCGCGGCATCGATATCGCCGCCCCCATCGGCAGCCCGATCTACGCGGTCGCCGACGGCACCGTCATCGAGGCGGGCCCCGCGCAGGGCTTCGGCCTGTGGGTCCGCATCAAACACGACGACGGCACCATCAGCATCTACGGCCACATGTACGACTTCTTCGTCTCCCCCGGCGAACGCGTCCCCGCGGGCATGCAGATCGCCCGCATCGGCAACCGCGGCGACTCCACCGGCCCGCACCTGCACTTCGAGATCGTGCAGAACGGTCAGCACGTCGACCCCCAGGCCTGGCTGGCCGTGCACGGGCTCAGCCTGACCTAGGGGTCGCGCGGAAAACTACTTCGCGCGCTCCGGCACCACGACCTCGGTCGCGCCGATATCGGTACGGAAGTGGCTGCCGGGCAGCTTGATCTGCGCCAGCCGCGCATAGGCACGCTCCCGGGCCTCGGCCAGGTCGGCACCGACGCCGACCACGTTGAGCACGCGCCCGCCCGCCGACACCAGCGCCTTGTCCTCGCGCAGCGCGGTGCCCGCGTGCATCACCAGGGTCTCGCCCTCGAGCGCGCTGTCCTCGGCGCCGCTGATCACATCGCCGGTGCGCGGCCGGGCCGGGTAGTTCTCGGCGGCCAGCACCACGGTGATCGCCGCGCCGTCCTTCCAGCGCGGCGGCTCGACCTCGGCCAGGCGGCCGGTGGCGGTGGCGTGCAGCAGCTCGGCGAAGGGGCTGTCGAGCAGGGCCAGCACGGCCTGGGTCTCGGGATCGCCGAAGCGGCAGTTGAATTCGACCACCGCCGGGCCGTTGGTCCCGATCGCCAGCCCCGCGTACAGCAGACCGGAGAACGCGCTGCCCCGGCGAACCAGTTCGGCCGCAACGGGTTTCACCACGTCCTCGACGATCTCGGTGAGCGTCTCGGCGGGCAGCCACGGCAGCGGCGTGTAGGCGCCCATGCCGCCGGTGTTGGGCCCGGAGTCGCCGTCGCCGACGCGCTTGTGGTCCTGCGCGGGCAGCAGCGGCACCACGGTCTCGCCGTCGACCAGGCAGAACAGCGACACCTCGGGCCCGTCCAGGAACGACTCCAGCAGCACCGGATGTCCCTGTTCGAGCAGCTCGGCGCCGTGCTCGCGCGCGGCCGCGCGATCGGCGGTCACCACCACGCCCTTGCCCGCGGCCAGGCCGTCGTCCTTGACCACCCAGGTCGGGCCGAAGCGGTCCAGGGCGGCGTCGAGCTCGGCGGGGCTGTCCACGATCTCGCTGTGCGCGGTCCGCACGCCCGCGGCGGCCATCACGTCCTTGGCGAACGCCTTGGACCCTTCGATCCGCGCCGCGTCGGCCGAGGGACCGAACACCGGGAACCCGGCCGCGCGCACCGCGTCGGCGATCCCGAGCACCAGCGGCACCTCCGGCCCGATCACCACCAGGTCGGCGGACACCTCCGCGGCCAGCGCCACCACGGCCTCGGCCGAGCACGGATCGACCGCGCGCAGCTCGGCGTGCTGACCGATCCCTGGGTTGCCGGGGGCCGCGATCACCGCCGTCACCGAGGGATCCCGGCGCAGCGCCAGGACGAGGGCATGTTCACGGGCTCCGGAACCGATGACGAGTACGCGCACGCAGACAGATTAATCGAGCACAATGGAGCCAAGAGTCATCGGGGCGAAGGGGACACCATCATGGGACTGCTCGACGGAATGATGGGCAACGCGGGTCGCGTGGACCCCGCTGCCGCACAACAGGAATACGCGAAACTGTTCGGCCAGGGCGAGCAGGTGTACTCGGCGTTCCTGCTGGTCCGCGACGCGATGCTGTTCACCAACCGCCGCCTGATCATGGTCGACAAGCAGGGTGTCACCGGCCGCAAGGTGAGCTATCACAGCATCCCGTACCGCTCGATCACCCGCTTCGCCGTGGAGACCGCGGGCACCTTCGACCTCGACGCCGAGCTCTACATCTGGGTCGGCAGCAGCCAGGAACCGCTCAAGCAGCGCTTCAACCGTCAGGTCGACATCTACGAGGTGCAGGGCATCCTGTCCCACTTCGTCGCCATCTGACGCCCGGTCACCCGCCGGGTCAGCGCCGCGCCGCCCGCATCGCCGCCACGGCCAGCAGGACAGCCAGCAGCCAGAGCACCGCACCCATCGGCACCGCCGGAAACCACGGCCCGATGCCGTCCGGGAATTCCGCCGCGCGCGGAACCAGCAGCCCGAGCAGCACCTGCGCGAGCACACTCACCGCCGCCATCGCCGGCCACCAGCCCGGCCGCACGCGCCGCACCCACACCGCCGCCGCGAGCGCGGGCGCGGCCATCAGCACCGCCGTCAACGGAACCACCCAGGCCAGCTGGGTGACGACCGGCAGCGTGACAGTCGTCAACTGCACCACCCACACCACCACCACGAGCGCCGGAACCACCACGAACCCCAGCCCCAGCCACCCGCGAATCCACCGGTCCAGCCCCGTACCCACCTGCACCACAGCCGGTTCCTCCCCGCCTGGGCAAGAGCTAGGCTCGCCCGTATGGCATCCGTTTTCAGCGCGATCATCGCAGGCCAGCTGCCCGGGCGGTTCGTCTGGTCCGACGACGAGTTCGTCGGCTTCCTCACCATCGCCCCCGTCACCCAGGGCCACACCCTCATCGTGCCCCGCGCCGAACTCGACCAGTGGCAGGACATCGACCCCGAGGTCATGGCCCGCATGACCGGCGTCGCCCAGAAGGTCGGCCAGGCCGTCCGCACCGCCTTCGACGCCCCCCGCGCCGGCCTGCTCATCGCCGGCCTCGAGGTCCCCCACCTGCACACCCACGTCTTCCCCGCCTACACCATGGGCGACTTCGACATCTCCGGCGCCGACCCCTCCCCCACCCCCGAATCCCTCGACGAAGCCCAAACCAAGATCAAGTCCGCCCTCCGAGACCTGGGCCACGCAGCCAACGTCCCCGACTGACCCTCCAACCCGAGGGAACCGAATCGTCGGCCGATGCGTCTATAGAGATCGAGTGGGTGTTGTGCGGAACAAGGAGACAATGATGCGACTGGTCGGCTTGGCGGCCGCGAGCTGCGCGGTGCTCGCGCTCGTGGGGTGCTCGAAGGAGGTCGACGGGCAGCCGGAAGCGAGCGGGGCTCCGTTGACCAAGGAGCAGTTGTTCGATCCGTGCGCGGTGCCGGATGATGTGCTCCTGGCAGCGGGTGCCGATCCTGCGTCGAAGGACGATAATCCGTTCTCAGTGGAACGGGATGAGTGGAAGGGTTGCAGTTGGACAGCAGGCAACTACTTCATTAATTTCACGTCGACCACGAATACACTTCAAGATTTTCGCGCCAACGACTACCTACACGATTTCCGAGATATCACGGTCGGCGATCGACCAGCGCTCCAGTTCCTACTTGGGAGCAGAACCCCGGCTGATCAGTGCGAAATCGCGTTCGCCACCACCAGCCACGGAACCGTCACAGTGAACGCAGCCTTGTTTATCGACGACAAATCGGGAACCGATCCATGTCCGCTGGCCAATGCTGCCGCCGTGACATTCTTGGATATTATTCCCAAGTAGTCGTCAGCACAGATCAAGGGGAGACAGCGACGATGGCAAAAAATGAAGCCGCCGACCAGTTCAAGGTACTAGCCACCCAGGCAGCTGCGGGAGAACTGATCATCGAATATGAAGCTGCTGAAAAGTGCGCAAAATGGTGCGATGAATATATCACCGACCTGCGAGAGCTTTCCAGGCGTACGCAGCGAATGGTTCTTGTCGATTCTTTTGGGGACCTGAACTCTGCCAAGGCACTCGGAAAGAAGTTCCTCGACCTGGCAGAAGGGGGCGAAGGAACCGGCTCCTACCTCGACGCTGCCACCAAGCATATTGAGATCCTCACGCAGATGGCCGACATGTATCGCAAAGCCGGCGCCGCCTACAAGAACTGCGACGAGGCAACACAACTCGCCATCAAGCAGCAAACCAACAAGATCGACTGAGTTCGGGGGATTCGATGACGTTCACAAGCTTTATGACTGGCCTCGGAGCCGGTGTCGGAAACGCCCTGGGAATGGGCTCCGGCGTCGGTGCCGCGATCGGCAACCGCGTCGGCTCACTGTTCGAATGGGATGTCTCCCAGACCGATACGGAACGCAAAGCCCAGGAAGATGGCAACAACGAACGTACTCGGATCTATGCCGACAACAAGGCCCTGGCCAACGGATTCAACGGTGAGTACACCACGCAAGTCGTTCCCGCGGCTATGGAAGACTTCACAGATATGTCACATTCACGAATAATGCAATTCGTGAATTCTGTCAATATCGAGACGATGGGCAAGAGCATCGAGGGTTGGCAGACCCTCGCCAAAGATACCGGCACCAAAGGCCAGGCCTTCCACGATAATATCGCGAAGGAAATGGAGCGCGGCTGGTCCGGTAGCGCCGCCAGCCAGGCCCTGGCCAGCACCAAGAGTTATCTCGCCGACGTCGGCAAGGTGAAGCAGGCGGCCGAACTGATCGCCAACAAGATGGAAGAGGCGCGGTCCGGATTCCAGCAGGTCAAATACTCGGTCCCGCACGAGTCCGATGATCAGTCCACCTCCAAACTGGGCATCGTCACGTCCTTCCTGTCCCCAGCAGCAGGCTTGCTCATCGATGCAACCAGTTCCGGGCGTTCGGACGCGGCCCAGGATGCCGCCCGCGAGGTCATGAAGACCGTTTATAAACCGGTCGCCGAACAATCCGACACCCAGGTTCCCAAGGTCCCCCTGCCGGTCGACCCCTCTTCCGACAAACCGGATGACGGCAAGAACAAGCCCACCGGCAACCAGAACGACAACAACAACAATCAAAACGGCACCAAGCCGACCACCACCAACCCCACCACCGAGGACCCGACGACCGAGGACCCCACCACCGAGGACCCCTCGACCGACGACCCGAGCGACGACGACACCACCGACGACGACACGAACCCGTCGACCACCCAGCCCGACACCACCCCCGAAACCCCCACCACCACCGACCCGGGCACCACTCCGGCCGGCACCACCCCGAGCGGCCTCACTCCCGGCGGCGGCAGCCCCGGTGGCAGCCCGGGCGGCGGCAGCCCTGGCGGCACTCCCGGCGGCACCCCCGGCACCCCGACCGCAGGCACCCCGGGCTCCCCGAACGCGGCGGGCGCCGCAGGCACCGCGGGCACGGCAGGCGGCCGCAACGGCATGACGGGTATGGGCGGCATGGGCGCACCCGGCGGGCGCGGCGGCGGCAAGGACGACGAGAACGAGCACTCGGCTCCCGACTACCTGCGCGGCGTGCACGAGGAACTCCTCGGCCCCGACCGCCTGCACGTCCCGCCTGTGATCGGTGGCGACGCATGACCGACTCCTGGGAGCTGACCCCGTTCGAGTTCTGGGTCGCCTGGGAAACGCTCGGCCGCGACCGCATGCCGTGGCCGCTCACGTTCACCTCCGGCGTGGAAACCCAGGTCGAGTTCGACCAGCAGTGCCGCCGTGCCGCCGATTCCCTGATCGCCAAGATCGGCACCGACGAGTCGCTCTATCACGCCCTGCACGCCCTGGCCCATCCCGACCTGCGCCTGGAACTGTTCGGCCACCGCTTCGACGGCCGCACCCGGATGATCCGCGCGTGCGGCGCGACCGAGTCAAACACCGGTGTCGTCGCCGCCCAGATCCCCGCCGAGGAATACGGCAAGGGCGGCAACATCCTGATCTACCTGCGCTCGTCCTCGGCCGTGGTGAACCGCCTGATCGGCATCCTCCCCAAGGTCCCCCCGGGCACCACCGGCGGCTTCAACGTCCACCGCGACGAACTCACCGCCACCCCCGACCCCTACGCCCGCCACCGCTCCCCCGGCGAACAAGCCAAAACCTTCCTCACCCGCCCTTTCCGCACCTACGCCGAATTCCGCGTAGACACCGGCCCAGCCCTCGACGGCTGGAAAGAAGGCGGCACCCGCCTCCAGATAATCGACTACACCGACGACGGCCGCTACCTCATCCACGAGGAAGAACGAGTCCGAGCCACCCCCACCACCCCCGACCACCTAGCCACCGAACTCCAATCCCTCATAGACAAAGCCACCCGCCCCACCACCCAATCAGCCTGGTACTGAACCACATCCAGCACCACCGACCGAGGAGCGCATCACGCCCTCCTCGGTCACCTAGGCGCTGGTCCGAGCACGGTTTGCCTGTAAGTCTCCGGGATCGAGCGCCACCTACCTGGCTGATCCGCCGCAGTGACGCAGGTGTGACGGCCTATCGTGCCGACAACCGCTGGTTGATCAATTGATTCAGTGAGACTTTGAGCTCCTTGGCCTCACGGACCAGCCGAGCGTGCAACTCCGAGCTGGTACGCACCAGGAACCGCCCGCTGTAGCTCTGCTCCGCGAGCGGCACAGGGATGTGCTCGCCATTCACAGCCATGTCTTTCACGGTGTCCGCAACAAGCACTCGCAGCCCTTCGAGTGCCTCCTCCTGGGTAGGGGCGAGCCAGGAGAGCGATGGAAACTCCGCGCACAGCGCAACGAACTCTTCGTCCGGGGCGGACCAGAGCACACGATAGGCATAGTGAGTCGGTTCCGGCAGGTTGCTGAGGTCGTACATGCTAGGCACCCTCCTCCGGCTCCATCTGCTGCAGCTTGTCGATCGCCGCAACAACCTGCGTGACTGGTTCCACGCTGCCGCGGTAGCCCGACGAACTCGACAGACACCGCGTCGAGCTCGTCAATCTACAAATGCTATCGCTTCGGCAAGCAACCGCCGAAGACCGAGGCATGGTAGAACCAGGCTTCTAATGAATCGCATCCTGGCCATCCTGATCACCTGTGCCTTCGGCCTCTGCCTCGGCGCCGCGACCCTCATGGCGCTGAGCCAGCCGATCAATGTGGTGGCCTATTGGGCTGGGTATGGCGATCCGGTGCAGGTGGTGGTCACCGAAGGGTCCTCGGGTTGGAGCTGGGGTCGCAGCGATCCTGGCGAGGGGCGAACAGTGGTCGGGGACAGCATGGTTCGGCTCTATGACGTCAGCGTGGGCGAGACGGTCACCGCTCGTGCGCGTCTGATCAATATCGGCACCGAACCGTACCTGTACCACGGCTCCCTCAACGCGGCCGCGGACCTCGTCTGGCTCATCCCCACCATCCTTTTCGGCGCCCCCTTCGCCCTGCTGATCCTCGCGGTCGTCGCACCGAGCCGCGTCCACCACATCACGCGACGACTCCAGGCATACAACGAACGAAAGCGCTGACCGGCACACACGAATCCTGCTCATACCCTGCGGATTCGAGCAATCATCGGTCCAGATCGCAACGTGCCGAAGCAGTTTGCCGATCTGTTACCAAAGGTGTACCGTCGCGAACACAGAACGGCCCCCGGGAGTGCTTGAGGTTCCCCCGCTAATCCGGAGAGCGGATTATCTGGTTCCAGCGGGAACCCGGTGATGATAGCCGGCTTCGTACTCGTCGGGCGATCGCCAGC
>NZ_JBSGDP010000025.1:0-76986 GCF_053602435.1 Nocardia sp. NPDC004415 | reverse complement strand
TTCACGTTCCGCGCGGGTGGTCAGATCGGTGGTGCGCGGCGGTGGCGGGAGGTGGCGGCCCCGCGGATGGGAATCCGCGGGGCCGCTGCGTGGTCGGGTCAGGCTGGGACAGGTTCCAGGCGCCAGCCGGTGGCGCGTTCTCGTTCGTTCCAGAAGGCGGCGTAGCGGCCGTTCTGGGCGAGGAGTTCGGTGTGGGTGCCGCGTTCGGCGATGCGGCCGTTGTCGAGGAACAGGATCTGGTCGGCGTGGGCGATGGTGGCCAGGCGGTGGGCCACGACGAGAACCGTTTTGTCCCTGGTCAATTGGTGGATGCCGCGGACGACGACGGCTTCGCTGTGCGGGTCGAGGGCGCTGGTCGCCTCGTCGAGCAGGACGATGGGGGCGTCCTTGAGCAGGGCGCGGGCGATGGAGACGCGCTGGCGTTCGCCGCCGGAGAGGGAGGCGCCGCCCTCGCCGACCTGGGTGTCGAAGCCCTCGGGCAGGCGCTCGACGATCTCGTCGACACGGGCCGCCTCGGCCGCGCGCCGCAGTTCCTCGTCGGTGGCCTCGGGGTTGCCGATGCGGATGTTCTCGGCGACCGAGCGGTTGAACAGGTAGACGTTCTGGAACACCAGCGACATCTGACCGAGCAGGGTCTCCGAGGGCTGGGCGCGCACATCGTGCTCACCGACCGAGACCGCGCCGGACTCCACGTCGTAGAAGCGCGCGGCCAGGCGCAGCAGGGTGGTCTTGCCCGAACCGCTGGGGCCGACGATGGCGGTGGTGGTGCCGGCGGGCACGGTGAACGACAGGTCCGACAGCACCGGTTCGCCGGGGCGGTAACCGAAGCTGACCTCGTCGAACACCACCGCGGGCGCGCCGGGAGTGACGGCCTCGGTGGCCTCGGGCAGGGTGGGCTCGTCGAGCAGATCGGTGATGCGGTCGGCGGCCGCGGCGGCCGAGCGCAGCGCGCTACCCAGCTGGGCGGCCTGGTTGACCGGTTCGATGAAGCGCGAGCTCACCGCGATCAGCGCGATGGCGACGGCGGCCGAGATCGCGCCGTCGGTCACCTGCACCACCACCAGGTAGACCAGCACCAGGAACACGGCCTGCACGAACAGCGCGAACACCACCAGGCCGGGCACGGTGGCGACCATCATCCGCAGGGTGGCCGACTTGTGCTCGGCCAGCGCGCCGTCGAGCTTCTTGTTGCCCGCGCCGACCGCGCCGAAGGCCCGCAGCACCGGCTGGGCCTGCGCGAATTCGACCACGCGCGAATCGGCTTCGGCCGCCGCGTCGTGCAGGCGGGCGTCGGCACCGGTATAGGCACGGTTGGCGAGGTTGTTCACCAGGTAGAGCACCGGCGCGGCGAGCAGCATGGCCAGTCCGACCCGCCAGTCGATGAACAACATGCCGAGGCCAACGGCCAGCGGCACGATGATGCCGGTGAGCACCTTGGTGAGCAGGTAGGCGATCAGGCCCTGCATCTCGCGGACCTGCTCGACCACCACGCGCGAGAGCGGTCCGGCGTCGCGGCCCTCGAACCAGCCCAGCGGCAGCGCGTTGAGCTTGTCACCGAGGCTGGTCTGCAGACCCGACTGCATGCCGAGGCCGATACGCAGACCGAGCACGGCCTGCAGGTAACCGAACACGATCAGGCCGCCGACGGCGACGGCCATGCCCAGCGCCCACAGCCACGCCTGGCCCAGGTCGTCGTCGATCAGCGATTCGAGCACCGGGACCAGCAGCAGATAGGCGGCGGCCTGGCACAGCGCCTGCAGCACGATCGCGGCCAGCAGTTTGGGGACCAGCGGCCCGAATTCGGCGGGAACCAGCCGGAATACCTTGCGAATCATCGTGCGTCCTCCACCAGGGCGAGCGTGCCGAGCGCGGCCTCGTTGATCTCCCAGAGCCGCTGATAGAGCCCACCGGCACCGACCAGATCGGCGTGGCTGCCCTGTTCGACGAGGGTTCCGTTCTCCAGCACCAGGATGCGGTCGACCCCGGTGATGGTGTGCAGGCGGTGCGCGATCACCAGCACGGTGCGACCGGCGACCAGCGCGGCCAGCGCGTCCTGCACGGCGGCCTCGGA
Organism: Nocardia sp. NPDC004415; assembly: GCF_053602435.1. Lineage (NCBI taxonomy): Bacteria > Bacillati > Actinomycetota > Actinomycetes > Mycobacteriales > Nocardiaceae > Nocardia > Nocardia sp. NPDC004415. The sequence goes on along the minus strand of NZ_JBSGDP010000025.1, from coordinate 74,915 downwards.
CTCGGGGTCGGCGAAGGCGGTGGCCTCGTCCAGGACGAGCACCGGGGTGTCGGCGAGCAGGGCGCGCGCGATCGAGAGGCGCTGCGCCTCACCGCCGGACAGGGTGGCGTCGACGCCGATCTCGGAGTCGTAGCCGCGCGGCAGGGCGAGGATGCGGTCGTGGATCTGGGCGGCGCGCGCGGCGCGTTCGAGGGCGGCGTCGTCGGCGTCGGGGCGGGCCAGCGCCAGGTTCTCGCGGATCGAACCGCGGATCAGGCGCACATCCTGGAAGACGAAACCGACCGTGCGATACAGCTCTTCGCTGCCGTACTCGCGGATGTCACGACCGCCGATGGTGATCCGGCCCGCGCCGACGTCGTAGAAGCGGGGCAGCAGTTTGGCCAGGGTCGACTTGCCCGAGCCGCTCGGGCCGACCAGCGCGGTGATGGTGCCGGGGCGCAGCTCGAGGTCGATACCGCGCAGCACGTCGTGGTCGGTGCGGTAGCCGAACTTCACGTCCTCGAAGCGGACCACGCCGGATTCGCCCTCGGTCGCCGACGCGGTGCCGGGCGCCTGGTCGAGTTCGGGGGTCTGCTGCAGTTCGTGCAGGCGCAGGGCCGCGGCACCACCGGCGCGCAGCGCCTGCGAGCCGTAGCCCAGACCCAGCAGCGAGCTGCCGATACCCAGGCCGACCAGCACGAAGGGCACCATGTCCAGCGGTTCGACCCAGCCGAGGCCGACCCCGGCCAGGCCACCGGCCACCACGACCAGCATCACGAACACCGGCGCGACCACGATGTCGGAGGCGGCCTGCACGCGCAGGATCGGCATCTTCATCCGCTGGGCCGACTGCACCAGACCGTCGACCGAGTCCTGGAACTCGCGGTGCGCCTTGCCCGCCTGACCGAACGCGCGCACCACCTGGATGCCGTCGACGAACTCGATCGCGGCCTGCGAGGTGCGCTTCTCCCAGCGGGTGTAGACGGCGACGCGGTCGCGGCCGTCGCGGTCCATGATCCGGCCGAACAGGCGCACGTAGGCGAGCAGCGGGATGAGCAGGACCAGGGTGAGCCGCCAGTCGACGGTGAACAGGTAACCCAGCGTCACCACCGGCACCACCAGCGCGCCGACGAATTCGAGGCGGGCGTGCGCGACCAGGTAGTGCAGGGCTTCGACGTCGTCGCGCAGGTAGGTCTTGACCTCGCCGGAGCTGCGTTCACCGAACCAGCCCAGCGGCACCCGGGTGAGCTTGGCGGCCAGGGCACGGCGCAGGCCGAGCTGGTAGCCCGCGTCCACCGCGTGCGACCACAGCAGCACGACGACCTGCAGGAACGCGCGCACCAGCAGCACCGCCACGGCGGCACCGAACAGCCACCACACGCGATCGGTGTCGACCGGGGACTCGAGCAGTTCGCGGCAGGCCTGCACGATCAGCAGGAAGGGCACGACCGCGCAGATCGAGGCGACCGCGACGATCAGGCTCGCCACCGTGAGCATGCCCGATACCGGCGCGAGGATCTCCTTGCGCGCCTGCGCTTCCTGCTGCTTCTTCGCCTTCGCGACCGCCTTGGGCGGCCGGTTGCCCGACTCCGCCCCCGGCGGCGGCGCTACCTGCACCGTCATAACGTTCTCGCCTCTCGACCTGTTCGCGGCTACTCGCCGAAGAAAGGTTAGCCTAAATTGATTGCTGCGCGGTTGAACGCGGTCAGGAGGGGGAATGGCGAAGGTGACCGGTCGTCCACGTGAGGAGCTCCGATGTTCGCGCCGCTGCCACCGTCGGCCGCGTGGCGTCATCACGACGCGCGCACCGGCTTCGAAGTGGCCTACTTCCGTGACGGCGAGCGCGGGGTGGTGGTCGAAGGCTGCGTCACGGCGATCGAGGACGAGCTGACCTGGGCGATCGACTACCGCCTGCGGATCGACGACAGCTGGCACACCCGCTCGGCCCAGATCACCGCCCGCTACCCCGACGCCCGCCGCGCGCTCACCGTGCAGTCCGACGGACTGGGCCGCTGGCAGCTCGACGGTGTGCCCGCGCCCGAACTCGACGGCTGCCTCGATGTGGACCTGGCGGCCTCGGTGTTCACCAACGCGCTCCCGGTGCACCGCCTCGCCCTGGCCGTCGGTGACGGCGCCGACACCCCGGCCGTCTACATCGCCCCCGACCTCGCGGTCACCCGCCTCGACCAGCACTACCGCCGCCTCGCCGACGGCACCGCCCAGCGCTACGACTACCGCTCCCGCGGCTTCGACTTCCGGGCCACCCTCGATTTCGACGCGTCCGGGCTGATCGCCGGCTACCCCGGCCTGGCCACCCGCGCCGCCTGACCGGCCCCGAGGGACCGCGGCCCGAGCGCTCCGGCGAGACTCTTCGGTATGCGACGCAGGCAGCAGCCGCCGCTGCCGAAACGGCACGGCCTCGACCCAGCCCGGCTCCGGCTCCCGGAGGACGGGCACTGGGCGACCGTGCGTGAGCACCTGGTCGAGCGGTTGCCGAGGGTGGACCCGGCGCGGATCGACGCCATGCTGGCGGCGGGCGAGATCGTCGACCTGGACGGCCCGCTGGCCCCGGACGCACCGTATGTGCCGGGTGGCGCGGTGTGGTTCCACCGCGACCTGCCCGTCGAGCGCGAAGTGCCCTTCGAGATCGGGATCGTGCATCGCGACGACGACATCCTGGTGATCGACAAGCCACACTTCCTGGCGACCATCCCGCGCGGTCAACACATCCTGCAGACCGCCCTGGTCCGCCTGCGCCGCGACCTGGACCTGCCCGACCTGATCCCCGCGCACCGCCTCGACCGGGTGACCGCGGGCCTGATCCTGTTCGTGGTGAACCCGGCCGCGCGCGGCGCCTACCAGACCATGTTCCACCGCCGGACCGTGCGCAAGGAATACGAGGCCGTCGCGCCCTACGATCCCGCGCTGGAGCTGCCGCGCACCGTGCGCAGCCGGATCGTCAAGGAGAAGCACGTGCTCGCCGCGCAAGAGGTGCCCGGCGAACCCAATGCCGAGACCGAGGTGGAACTGCTTGAGCACCGCGACGGACTCGGCCGCTACCGGCTGCGCCCGCACACCGGCCGCACCCATCAGCTCCGCCTGCACATGAACGGGCTCGGCGTGCCGATCCTCGGCGACGATTTCTATCCCGTGATCACCGACAAGTCCGTCGACGACTACACCCGGCCGCTGCAACTGCTGGCCGCCTCGCTCGCGTTCACCGATCCGATCAGCGGGCAGCCGCGGCGGTTCGAGACCGGGCGCAGCCTGCAAGCCTGGGACGACCTGCCGGGATGGTCCGGATCGGCTGTCGAGTAGCTCACAGGGCCCCGGCGGCGAGTCGATCTTGATGCCGTCGCGCCGTGCCGGTCCGTCCCTGTTTCGGCCGGAAATCGGGCGCTGACCAGCGTTGTCCCGACCGTTTCCTTTTCGTGATATTTCCGTACACTCGGTCGGGTGCCCTCACCCGCGACCGTCGCCGAACCCCGGCCCAAGCTCCACGCGTACATCGATATCGCCGTGGTCGTGGTCGTGCTGGCCGGGACCAATCTGATCGCGCACTTCACCACCGCGTGGGCCAATATCGTCACCGTGCCGATCGCGGCGTTCGCGCTGCTGGCCCTGATGCGCAAGCGCGGGCTCGGCTGGGCCGAACTGGGCCTGTCGCCGCGGCACTGGCGACGCGGCACGCTCTACGCCGTCGGCGCGGTCGGCATCGTGCTCACCGCTGTGGCGATCGGCGCGATCCTGCCGGTCACCCGGCCGTTCTTCCTGGCCGACCGCTACGCCACCATCTCCGGCGCGCTGATCGCCTCGATGATCGTCATCCCCTTGCAGACGGTGATTCCCGAGGAACTCGCCTTCCGCGGGGTGCTGCACGGGACGCTGGACCGGGTACTCGGCGTGCGCGGGCTGTTCGCGGCCGGATCGCTGCTGTTCGGGTTCTGGCACATCGCCTCATCGCTGGGGCTGACCAGCGGAAACAAGGGACTGTCCGGGATCGTCGGGGGTGGGCTGGCCGGACAGATCATCGGCATCGCGCTCGCCGTCGCGGCCACCGCCGCGGCCGGTGTGGTGTTCACCTGGTTGCGCAGGCGCAGCGGCAGTCTGCTCGCGCCGATCGCGCTGCACTGGTCGCTCAACGGGGCCGGTGCGCTCGCGGCGGCGGTCGTCTGGCACACCGCACTGAGCTGAAAGCGACTCGCGTGGAATTCCGCGCCCGACTTCCGACATGATGTCATGTCAGAAGCACAGTTGTTTTCGATGGAAAGGCTCACTGCCGATGAAACGCATCCATGCCGGGCTCGTCGTGGCAGTCACCGGCGGCGCCGCGGGCATCGGCCGTGAGATCGCCCATCAGTTCGCGGCGGCGGGGGCGCGGGTGTGCATCGGCGATCTGTCCGGCCACGACGCGCGGGTCACCGCCCGTCAGCTACCCGGCACGGTGCACGGCTGCGAACTCGACGTCACCGACGAGCGCTCCTTCCACAGTTTCCTCGCCACCACCGAAGCCCTGCTGGGGCCGGTCGACGTGCTCGTCAACAACGCGGGCGTGATGTGGGTGGGCTCCTTCGACAGCGAACCCGACACCGCCACCGCGCGCATCATCGCGGTCAACCTGCACGGAGTGATCCGGGGCGTCCGGCTGGTCGCGCCCGGAATGCGGGCGCGCAAACGCGGACACATCGTCACCATCGCCTCGGCCGCCTCCCGCCTGTCCCCGCCCGGTGAGGCCACCTACGCCGCGACCAAACACGGCGTGCTCGGCTATCTCACCGCCGTGCGCGAGGAACTACGCGGCACCGGCGTCCAGCTCTCGGTGATCATGCCCGGCGTGGTCGACACCGAACTCGCCGTCGGCACCGCCACCGGCGCCGCCAAACTCCTCGACCCCACCGACGTGGCCCGCGCGGTCATCGACGTGGTCGAACGCCCTCGCTTCGAGGTCTCCCTTCCCGCCTACGTCGGCCCGCTGGTCCACCTCGCCGGCCTGCTCCCCCAGCGCCTGCGCGATCTCGCCCTGCGCCGCGCGGTCCCCGACCAGGTCGCCGCCACCCGCAGCTCGGCCGCCCGCACCGCCTACGAGAACCGGGTCCTGCGGGAGCCCGACGCCTGACTCTCCCGCGCGGCGGATTCCGCTGTGTCGTTGACCATCCCGCAGCCGACGTTTACGCTCTCTGGCAATCACACATATGTTCGATAGTCCATATGTTCGAGTGACGCGGAAGGCGCGAGATGTCCGACGACCGGTCGATCGAGAATGCCCTCAGCACGCCGGACACCGCGATCACCGCCCTCGCGCAGCAGGTGGCGACGGCGCGGGGGAAGATCGGACTGCAGCACGACACCGCGCTGTACGAGGCGCTCTCCGATGCCGAGATCCGCGCGGAACGCGAACTGGCCGAATGGGTCCGGGCGCAGCGCCGCAAACAGCGACGGCGGGCCGTCGCCGACGAACTCGCCACCGACCGGCGCGACCGCCGCACCGGCGCGCTCATCCGCCGCGCCGACGAAGCCGACGCGCGCTGGCATCGCAAGGCACTGGCCGCGCGACGGCGGGTGTCGAGCGCCGATGCCCGGCTCGCCCAGCTGTACCGGCGGTCGGAATGGTCCTCGCGGGCGCTGATCGGGGTGGTCGTCCTCGGCATGGTCTGGGCCGGGGTGAACGTCCAGCGCAATCTCGTACCCAGCGGGGACATGAGCGACCCGCTCTACTGGCTCAGCTACGGCATCGAGGCGATGATCTCGATCCCGATCATCGTCATCATGATCACCGCCACCACCGCCGCCCGCTGGGGACGCGAACTGGAACGCGGCAAGGTCCTGCTCTTCGAACTCGCCCTCCTCGGAACCACGGTCGCCCTCAACGCGGGCCCCCACCTCGCCGCCGGGTCCTTCGGCCGCGCCGCCGAATACGCCATCGCCCCCGTGATGGTGGGCGTGGTCATCTGGCTACACGCCTGGGTCTCGGCCCGCTACGCGATGCTGATCGAAGCGGCCTCGGTCGGGTTGCCGGGCGAGGTGACGATGCCGGGTTCCGTCGAATTCCTGCGCGACGACGAGCCGGTCAGAAGCTTTGTGACACAACCGAAGCCGACCGCGGTCACCGCCGGGCCGCTACCCGGTTCTTCCGGTGCGGATGCGGCCGATATTCCGGATCCAGGCACTTCCGATGTTCCGGCTCCGGCAGCCGCTCGGACTCCCGCTGCGGCCGAGGTTTCGACTCCGGCAGCCACGTCAGCCCCGGCTGCGACCGAGGTACAGACTCCGGCTGCTGCCGAGGTTGCGGCTCCAGCTGCCACTCCGACCAGAGCGGCAGACGCGGCTCCCGCTGCGGCGAAGGCTCTGGTCCCGAATGTGGCTGCGCCTGCGGCCCCGACTCAGGCTTCCGTTGCGAATGCGGCCCCGGCGGAGGCAGCGGCTGCGACTCCGGCTGCGACTGCCGCCGCTGCGACAGAGGCTCCAACGGAGGCCCCGACTTGGTCTGCTGCCTCGACGGAGGCTGCAGCTCCTATTGCGGCTCCAGATATCGTCGGCGATCTCGTACCGCCCCAGCATGATTCGCATGAAACCGCCATGCGGGATCGCGGCATCGAGGGAGCTGTCACCGTCGATGACACGCAGCCGGTGATCATCACCACCGGCGCGGAGTCCACCCCGGCCGAGCAGGGTGCCACTGTTTCCGTCGAACGGCACGATGCCGATGCCGATGCCGGGACGAGTGTCGCACCGAATGCCGGACGGGCGGCGCGTACCCATGGTGTCCGTCGCGTTTCGGGCGAGAAGACGACAGCGCCCGGCACCCTCGAGCTGATCCACAAGGCCGCCGCCGAGCACCGCCGCAACGGCGCGGACCACACCGTGCGCATACCCGCCCCCACCACACGGCGAATACCGGTGACGGCCGTCGCGCAGACTCCCGCCGGCGACACGACCGGCACCGACCCGGTTCCCGAGGCGACGGCGCACGCCGGCACCGTCGCCCGTGACCCCAACGGCGACACCTCGGCCCCCACCGATTCCACGGTGGTACACAACGATCCACAACCCCCGGCCGACGAGCCCGAACAGCTCACCCTCACCCCCGAACCCGCGTCACCACCTGCGACGCCGCGGCTCCCGCACCACCTCGAGCCGGATCCGGCGGTCCCGCAACAGCTTCAAGACGACGAACCGGCCCCCACCGACGACATCGCCCCCACCGAAACCCCGGAATTCGACGACCCCGACCCCACCCCCGACTTCGACGACGACACCGAAGTCCGCGCCCTGGCCCGCCAGATCGCCAACCGCAACCCCTTGCGCCTGACCATCGACCAGATCGAGGAAATCCTCGAACTCACCGACCGATCCTGGTCCGCCCCCCGCATCGGCGCCGAAGTAGGCCTCTCCGGCAGCACCGTCACCAATATCGTCGAATTCGCCCGCAAGATCCGCCACCCCTACGCATTCACCGGCTGACGGACTCACGCCGGATCAGACCACAGCTCCAAGCTCTTCGCGATCTCGGCGACCTCCACATCGCCCGTCGCGATTCGATCCGTCAACTCTTCCTGCTCGTCCGGAAGTGGGCGGACACGATAGCCGTTCAGCCGGAGCATGGCGACACCGGCAACGAACGCGGTTGGTTTGTTGCCGTCGATCAGCGCATGGTTACGCGCGATCGAATGCAAGAGAGCAGCAGCCTTGAGGAACAACCCGGGGTAGGCCTCCTGACCGAAGACTGTCGCCTTCGGACGCTCGACAGCTCCTGCCAGTAGACCGATGTCGGCGACAGCGTGCGGCGTCTTGTTGACCTTGCGAGCGATGGCGACGACCTCAGCGAGATCGAGATAGATCATGCGAGTCGACGCATCAACTCGGCATGCTCGTCCATGATCGAGTCGACCATCGACCCGAACGCCTCTGCTTGCCGGGTGACATATATATGAATGGCTTCCTGGGCCAAGTCCTGCTTACTGCGCCCAAGCCGCTCGGCCAGCTCGGTCAGCCGCCGGTCATCGTCCCCGTTGAGCCGCAGTGTCATCGCCATGGCCACATGATACCAGCCAGGTATCAAACTCCTGACCCCACGACGAAGGCCCGCTTCCCAGAGGGAAACGGGCCTTCGTGAAACGATCTCGATGGATCGAGGAGGGAGACCTACTTGGCCTTCTCCAGGACCTCGACCAGACGCCAGCGCTTGGTGGCCGACAGCGGGCGGGTCTCCATCAGCTGAACGCGGTCGCCGACGCCGGCGATCTCGTTCTCGTCATGCGCCTTCACCTTGGAGGTGGTGCGGATGATCTTGCCGTAGAGCGGGTGCCGGTGACGGTCTTCCAGCTCGACGACGATCGTCTTGTTCATCTTGTCCGAGACGACGTAGCCGCTGCGTACCTTGCGGCTGTTGCGCTCTTCCTTGTTCTCGCTCATGCCGCGTCTCCCTTGCCAGCGGGTGCCGTGGCCAGGCCGAGCTCGCGCTCACGCATGACCGTGTAGATGCGCGCGATCTCGTGGCGGACGACGCGCAGACGACGGTTGTTGTCGAGCTGACCCGTCGCCATCTGGAAGCGCAGGTTGAAGAGCTCTTCCTTGCTCTCGCGCAGTTTGGCCACGAGCTCTTCTTCGTTGAGCTCGCGGAGCTCTGCGGCCGGTGTTCCGGTAGCCATCAGAACTGCTCCTCCCTGGTCACGATCCTGCACTTCATGGGGAGCTTGTGCATCGCGCGACGCAGGGCCTCGCGAGCAATCTCCTCGTTGGGGTAAGACATCTCGAACATGACCCGACCGGGCTTCACGTTCGCGACCCACCACTCCGGCGAGCCCTTACCGGAACCCATGCGGGTCTCGGCAGGCTTCTTGGTGAGCGGGCGGTCGGGGTAGATGTTGATCCAGATCTTGCCGCCACGCTTGATGTGGCGGGTCATCGCGATACGCGCCGACTCGATCTGACGGTTGGTGACGTAGGCGGGCTCGAGAGCCTGGATGCCGTACTCACCGAACGCCACCGCGGTGCCGCCCTTGGACATGCCGGAGCGGGACGGGTGGTGCTGCTTGCGGTGCTTGACGCGACGGGGCATCAGCATGCGTCAGCCCTCCTGGTTCTCTGCCGGTGCGTCCGCCACAGCGGTGGCGGCGCGACCGACCTCGGTCGAGGTCGCGGTGGTGCCGGCGGACCCGGAACGACGCGGGCGGCTCGGACGCTCGCGACGCGGGCGCTCCGGAGCAGCAGCGGCGGCGGTCAGCTCACGACGACCACCGACGATGTCACCCTTGTAGATCCAGACCTTCACGCCGATGCGACCGAAGGTGGTCTTGGCCTCGTAGAGGCCGTAGTCGATGTCCGCGCGCAGCGTGTGCAGCGGGACGCGACCCTCGCGGTAGAACTCCGAGCGCGACATCTCGGCGCCACCGAGGCGGCCCGAGCACTGCACACGGATGCCCTTGACGTTCGGCGAACGCATGGCCGACTGGATGGCCTTGCGCATCGCGCGACGGAACGCCACACGGTTGCTGAGCTGCTCGGCGACACCCTGAGCCACCAGCTGCGCATCCGACTCGGGGTTCTTGACCTCGAGGATGTTCAGCTGGACCTGCTTCTTGGTGAGCTTCTCCAGCTCGGCGCGGATGCGGTCGGCCTCCGCGCCACGGCGACCGATCACGATGCCGGGACGCGCGGTGTGGATGTCCACACGGACGCGGTCACGGGTGCGCTCGATCTCGACCTTCGAGATACCAGCCCGCTCCATGCCGGTGGCGAGGAGCTTGCGGATCTGAACGTCTTCCTTCACGTATTCCGCGTACTGCTTGTCCGCGTACCAACGCGACTTCCAGTCGGTGGTGATACCGAGGCGGAAGCCATGGGGATTGATTTTCTGTCCCATTTACTTTGCCCCTCCCTTCCGGCGGCTACGAGTGGCAGCGCCGACGGTGGGCACGCTCTCGACCTCGATGGTGATGTGGCTGGTGCGCTTGCGGATCCGGAACGCGCGGCCCTGGGCCCGCGGCTGGAAACGCTTCATGGTGGCACCCTCGTCGACGAACGCGGTCGAGATGACCAGGGTGGCCGGGTTGAGGCCGAGGTTGTTCTCGGCGTTCGCCGCGGCACTGGCCACGACCTTGGCAACCGGCTCGCTCGCGGCCTGCGGCGCGAACTTCAGGATCGCCAGGGCGTCCTCGACGCGCTTGCCGCGGACCAGGTCCACGACGCGACGCGCCTTCATCGGGGTGACCCGCACGTGCTTGGCGGTTGCGCGGGCAGTCGGGTTCTGAACCGTTTCGGTGTTGGTTTCAGTCATCGCCGCTTGCTCTTCCGGTCGTCCTTGACGTGGCTCTTGAACGTCCTGGTCGGCGCGAACTCACCGAGCTTGTGGCCGACCATGTTGTCCGAGATGAACACCGGGACATGCTTGCGACCGTCGTGGACGGCGAAAGTGTGGCCGATGAAATCGGGGATGATGGTCGAGCGACGCGACCAGGTCTTGATGACCTGCTTCGTGCCCTTCTCGTTCTGCACGTCCACCTTCGCGAGGAGGTGGTCGTCGACGAACGGGCCCTTCTTGAGGCTGCGTGGCATTTCTTACCTCCTCCTTAGCGCTTCTTGCCGGTCTTGCGACGGCGAACGATGAGCTTGTCGCTCGGACGGTTGGGCTTGCGGGTGCGGCCCTCAGGCTGACCCCACGGGGAGACCGGGTGGCGACCACCGGAGGTCTTGCCCTCACCACCACCGTGCGGGTGGTCGACCGGGTTCATGACGACACCACGGACGGTAGGACGACGGCCCTTCCAGCGCATACGGCCGGCCTTGCCCCAGTTGATGTTCGACTGCTCGGCGTTGCCGACCTCGCCGACGGTGGCGCGGCAGCGCACGTCGACACGGCGGATTTCACCGGAGGGCATACGCAGGGTCGCGTACGGCCCTTCCTTGCCCAGCAGCTGAATGCTCATGCCTGCGGCACGGGCCATCTTGGCGCCGCCGCCCGGACGCAGCTCCACGTTGTGGATCGTGGTACCGGTCGGGATGTTGCGCAGCGGCAGGTTGTTGCCCGGCTTGATGTCGGCCGTGGGGCCGGACTCGATCGGGCTGCCCTGCTGGATGCCCTTCGGCGCGATGATGTAGCGCTTCTCGCCGTCGGCGAAGTGCAGCAGTGCGATGTTGGCGGTGCGGTTGGGGTCGTACTCGATGTGAGCGACCTTGGCCGGGATGCCGTCCTTGTCCAGTCGACGGAAGTCGATGACGCGGTAGGCACGCTTGTGACCGCCACCGCGGTGACGCGTGGTGATGCGACCGTGCGCGTTACGACCACCGGACTTGGTGAGCGGGCGCAGCAGCGACTTCTCCGGCGTCGACCGGGTGATCTCGGCGAAGTCCGAGACGCTCGAGCCACGACGGCCCGGCGTAGTCGGCTTGTACTTACGGATTGCCATGAGTTCTTCTCTGCTTTCTGGATGACCAGCCGCTTACGCGACCGGGCCTCCGAAGATCTCGATGGGCTTGCTGTCGGCCGAGATGGTCACGAGCGCGCGCTTGGTGTCCTTGCGCTTGCCGTAACCGAAGCGGGTCCGCTTGCGCTTGCCCTGACGGTTGGCGGTGTTGACGCTGGTCACCTTGACGCCGAAGACCTTCTCGACGGCAATCTTGATCTGCGTCTTGTTCGAATCCGGGTGCACCAGGAAGGTGTAGGTGCCTTCCTCGATCAGTCCGTAGGACTTCTCCGAGATGACCGGTGCGAGCAGGATGTCGCGGGGGTCGGCGATGGTGCTCACTTGCTCTCCTCCTGGGCCGCCTCGGCGGGACCGTGAACGAACGCGTTCAGGGCCTCGACGCTGAACACCAGTTCGTCGCTGTTGAGGACGTCGTAGGTGTTGAGCTGGTCCGGGGCGATCGGCAGCACGTTCTGCAGGTTCGCCACGCTCTTCCACGCGGCGACGTCCTCGCGACCGACGACGACCAGGAACTTCTTACGGTCCGACAGCTCGGACAGGAAGCTCTTGGCGGCCTTGGTCGACGGGGTCTGACCCGCGACCAGCTCGGTGATCACGTGGATGCGCTCGTTGCGGGCCCGGTCGGACAGGGCTCCGCGCAGGGCGGCGGCCTTCATCTTCTTGGGGGTCCGCTGGCTGTAGTCACGCGGCTGCGGGCCGTGGACGGTGCCACCACCGGCGAACTGCGGCGCACGGGTCGAACCCTGGCGGGCGCGGCCGGTGCCCTTCTGGCGGTACGGCTTCTTGCCACCACCACGGACCTCGCCACGAGTCTTCGTGGAGTGGGTGCCCTGGCGAGCGGCGGCCAGCTGCGCGATGACGACCTGGTGCATCAGCGCGACGTTGGCGGTCACGTCGAAGATCTCCGCGGGGAGCTCGACGGTGCCTTCGGTCTTGCCGCCTGCGGCCTTGACGGTCAGCGTCAGGTTGGCCTTCTTGTCGAGGCTGGTCATGCGTGCGCACCACCCTTCACTGCGCTCTTGACGATCACGACGTTGCCCTTGCGGCCGGGGATGGCACCCTTGACCAGGAGCAGGCCGTTCTCGGCGTCGACCTTGTGAACCGAGAGGTTCTGCGTGGTGACGCGGTCGTTACCCATGCGGCCCGACATGCGCATGCCCTTGAACACGCGGCCGGGGGTGGCGCAGCCACCGATGGAACCCGGGCGACGGTGCACAGCCTGCGCACCGTGCGAGGCGCCCTGACCGGCGAAGCCGTGACGCTTCATGGTGCCGGCGAAGCCCTTGCCCTTGCTGATACCGGTCACGTCGACGTAGGTGCCCTCTTCGAAGACGTCGGCGGAGAGCTCCTGGCCGACCTCGAAGGTGGAGGCATCCGCGACGCGGATCTCGGTGACGTGGCGGCGCGGGGTGACACCGGCCTTGGCGAACTGGCCGGAAGTCGGCTTGTTCACCTTGCGCGGGTCGATGGCGCCGAAAGCGATCTGGACGGCCGAGTAGCCGTCGCGCTCCACGGTGCGGATCTGGGTGACCACGTTCGGGCCCGCCTTGATGACGGTGACCGGGACGACGCGGTTCTTCTCGTCGAAGACCTGGGTCATGCCGAGCTTGGTGCCCAGGATGCCGGCCGCGGGCCGGTTCTTGTTGTCAGTCATATCTCGAGTCCCCGTCACTGAATGTTGACGTCGACGCTGGCCGGCAGGTCGATGCGCATGAGCGCGTCGACCGTCTTCGGCGTCGGGTCGAGGATGTCGATGAGGCGCTTGTGTGTACGCATCTCGAAGTGTTCGCGCGAGTCCTTGTACTTGTGCGGCGAACGGATGACGCAGTACACGTTCTTCTCGGTGGGCAACGGCACAGGCCCGACCACGCGGGCGCCAGTGCGGGTCACCGTCTCCACGATCTTGCGCGCAGACGCGTCGATCGCCTCGTGGTCATAGGCCTTGAGCCTGATGCGGATCTTTTGTCCCGCCACGCTAAGTGTCCTTTTCTCCGCTTTCCTTCGTGGTCACAGGAGCTGGCTCCTGACACCACCCTCAATTGCACAGCCCGAACACACGTTGAGATTCTCTGCCGAGACCGCCACCGGGGCACTGCCCAGTCCTCGCCGCTGTTCATCTGTCATGGTGCTCCGGTCCACGCGGTCGGGCGTGTCGCCTTTTCGCTCATTCTTCAGCCCTGATCACTTGCTCATCATCGGCCTGGAACGTGGTCCCGGACGTATCCGCACCCGGCGAACCGGGGAGATACAAACTTCTGCTCGCCTGACTCGAACCGCCTCCCCCGAAGAGAAGGCATGATCCTGTGCAAGGCAACCCGAACAGTATGCACCATCCCGACAACGCTCTTCAAATCAGGGGTCATGAGGTATCGATCACGCCCTTGCGAGGGCATCTACCTGGACCGCGTCGCCGGAACGGGCTGTACCGATCCATGGTAGCTGGCACGATGCCCGCCCCCGCGCCGGAGGGTTCCGCGCTAACTTACTTTTGAGTAAGATAGCCCGCATGACACAGGAAACCGCGACCTACCGCGGCTGGAAGAAGCTGCCCGACAACAAGCTCGGGCACGCGCTGTTCTCCCTGGGCATGGTCGCCCGGGTCCCCTACTTCGGCACCGTGCTCCCCCAGGTGGTCCGGCTGGAACCGGGGATCTGCGAGGTCACCTCGCCCAAGTGGTTCGGTATCCACAACCACCTGGGCACCTTCCACGCCATCGCGGCCTGCAATCTGGCCGAGGTGGCGATGGGCATGCTGAGCGAGGCCACCGTGCCCACCACGCACCGCTGGATCCCCAAGGCGATGAACGTGCAGTACCTGGCCAAGGCCGAGAGCGGGCTGCGCGCGGTGGCGAAGCTGGCCGAGGTGCCGGACTTCGCGGCCATCACCGAGGGCACCGAGCTCACGGTGCCGGTCTCGATCTACGACAAGGACGGCATCGAGGTCGTGCACGCCGACATCACCACCTGGGTCACCCCGCGCTGAGTCCCTGCCCGAAAGTCGTTGAATCGGTACGGTTGTGATCGAGACGACGACAGACGGGGAGAGCTCGATGCTGGAAGTCGCGCAGCTGGTGCGCCGGTTCGGCGAGCACGTGGCGGTCGACGGGGTGTCGTTCGGCGTGCCGCCGGGAGCGCTGACGGGATTCGTCGGGGGCAATGGCGCGGGCAAGACCACCACGATGCGGATGATCATGGGGGTGCTGGCCGTGCAGGGCGGGGAGATCCGCTGGGACGGCAGGCCGGTGACCGCGCAGGATCGCCGCGGCTTCGGGTACATGCCCGAGGAACGGGGGCTCTATCCCAAGCAGCCGGTCCTCGATCAGCTGGTCTATCTGGCCCGGCTGCGCGGGCTGAGCACGGCCGAGGCCAAGCAGCGGGCCGGGGAATTGCTCGCCCGCTTCGGGCTGGCCGAGCGGGGCAAGGACAAGCTGGAGTCGTTGTCGCTGGGCAATCAGCAGCGGGTGCAGATCGCGGCCGCGGTGATCGCCCAGCCCACGGCGCTGATCCTGGACGAACCGTTCTCCGGGCTCGACCCGGCCGCGGTGGACTCCATGGTCGAGCTGCTGCGCGAGTACGCCGACCAGGGTGTGCCGGTGCTGTTCTCCTCGCACCAGCTGGATCTGGTCGAGCGGCTGTGCGATCAGCTGGTGATCCTGGCCGGCGGGCGGGTCGTCGGGCAGGGCTCGGTCGAGTCGCTGCGGGCGGGCAGCGCGGCGCGGTACCGGCTGGTCGTCGACGGTGATCCGACGTGGTTGCGGGAGTTCACCGGCGTGCGGGTGATCTCGCTGGACGGGCCGGTGGCCCAGCTCGAACTCGCGGGGGCGAGCACCGACGCGGTGCTGACCGAGGCGCTGGCACGCGGATCGGTGCGGGAGTTCGCCGAGGCGCGGCCGACGGTCGCCGAGATCTACCGGGAGGTGACCTCGTGAACGGGGTATGGCGGATCGTGGCGGCTCGCGAGATCGTGGTGAAGCTGCGGGATCGCAACTTCGTCGTGTCGACCGTGGTCACCATCGTCGCGATCGTGGCGTCGCTGGCGATCAGCGGATTCCTCAGCAGCAGGCCGGACAAGATCGAGGTGGCCGTCACCGGGCCCGGGACGGCGGTGGTGCTCGATACCGCGAACAGCCTGGCCGAGGCCGCCGACAGCGATACCACCTTCACCGGGCATCCAGCCGCCGACCGCGCGGCCGTTGAACAGCAGGTCCGTGACGAAACCGTCGACGTGGGTCTGGTGCCCGCCGAATCCGGTGGCTGGCTGCTGCTCGGCAAGACCGCCGAGGACGACGACGCCACCACCTACATCACCGCCGCCGCCCAGCAGCTCGCCCTGCAACGCAATGCCGAGGCCGCGGGCGTCTCGCTCGAGGAGCTGGGCCGGGGCGCGGACGTGCGCTACGACCTGCTGGAGAAGGGCGCGGTCGATCCGGGGCTGAGCAAGATCGTGGCGCTGGTCTTCGCTTTCCTGTTCTATCTGGCCTCGCTGCTGTTCGGCATGTCCATCGCGCAGAGCGTGGTGGAGGAGAAGCAGAACCGGATAGTGGAGATCCTGGCCAGCGCGATGCCGCTGCGGCAGTTGCTGATCGGCAAGGTCGTCGGCAATTCCGTGCTGGCCTTCGCGCAGCTGGCGCTGTTCGTCGGTGCCGGGCTGGCGGGTCTGGCCGCGACCGGTAGAGCCGATCAGCTGGGTCAGATCGCCGGGGCGGCGGGCTGGTTCATCGTGTTCTTCCTGGTCGGTTTCATCGCGCTGGCCAGCCTGTGGGCGGTGGCCGGTGCGCTGGCCACCCGCAGCGAGGACCTGCAGTCCACCGCCACTCCCCTGTCGATGCTGATCATGATCGTGCTGTTCGCGGGCATCTTCCTCACCGGCACCGGCCGGGTGGTGGCCTCCTATGTGCCGATCATGTCCATCGTCGCCATGCCCGCGCGGCTGGCCGAGGGCACGGCGGCCTGGTGGGAGCCGATCGCCGCGCTGGCGCTGATGGGTGTGGCCGCCTACGGCATCGTCCTGGTCGCCGAACGCATCTACCGTCGCTCGCTCATGCAGACCCAGGGCCGCCTGACCATGCGCCAGGCGCTCGCCCTCGAGGACTAGCCACCACCCGCCGACGCGGCCGGTGCTCGCGGCGTGTGGCCGGTGCTTGCGCCGTGCCGCGGGGGCGGGATTGAATGCGATCGTGAGTAGTACGCGGGAATTCGATGTGTGTGTTGTCGGGCTCGGCCCGACAGGGCGGGGGCTGGCGCATCGGGCGGCGGTGGCCGGACTACGGGTCGCGGCGGTGGATCCGCGACCGGAGCGGCTGTTCCCGCCGACGTTCTCCTGCTGGGTCGACGAGCTGCCCGACTGGCTGCCGGACAGCGTGATCGCCCAGCGCATCGCGACCCCCACGGTGTGGACGAAAACCGAGCACCGCATCCCGCGCGCGTACTGCGTGCTGTCCAAGGCCGGTCTGCACGCGGCGCTGGCCCTCGACGACGCGACGGTCTTCGCCGAGCGCGCCCGCCGCGTGGACCAGCACGAGGTGGAACTCGCCGACGGCACCGTCATCCGCGCGAACACGGTCTTCGACACCCGCGGCCTGCCCACCCTGGGCAAGCGCCGCGCCGCCTCCGCGCACGGCATCTTCGTCGACGCCGACACCGCGGCGCCCATGGTCGCCGACGGCGAGGGCCTGCTGCTGGACTGGCGTCCGGAGAACGGCGCCGGCCCGGACGAGCCGCCCTCGTTCCTCTACGCCGTGCCGCTGGGCGACGGCACGGTGATCTTCGAGGAGACCAGCCTGGGCCTGCGTGGCGGCATGCCCCAGCACGAACTGCGCAAGCGCACGCTGGCCCGCCTCGCCGCGCACGGCGTCGTCCTGCGCGGTGACGAGCCCAGCGAGGCCGCCCACTACCCGCTCGACCAGCCCCCGCCGAAGAAGGGCGCGGCCGTCGCGGTCCCGTTCGGCTCGCGCGGCGGCATGATGCACCCGTGCACCGGCTACAGCGTGGCCGATTCGCTGGCTCTGATCGACACCGCCGTCACGGCCGTCCAGCAGGGCGAGGACCCGGTCGAGGCGCTGTGGCCGTGGCAGGCGCGGGCGGTGTACTGGATGCGGATGCGCGGCCTGTTCGGTCTGGGCCGGCTCACCACCGCCCAGTCGATCGCCATGTTCGAGGCGTTCTTCACCGAGTCCGAACGCGGTCAGCGGGCACTGCTCTCGGCCCACGACGACTACGCGGCGCTGGGCGCGGTGCTGTTCAACACCGTCGCCCACACCTGGCCGTTCCGCTGGCGCTACGACCTGGTCGGCTGGACCAACCGCGATCGCTGGGTCGACTACCCGTTCGCGCCCGCCGAGGTGCAGGCCAGCTGAAACAGCGACGCCCCGCAGTCACGTGGACTCCGGGGCGCGGCTGGTGGTGCCGGGACTATGCCGTCTGCGCGGCCTTCTTGTAGCCCGCGATGGCCGGGTAGGCGAATACCGCGATCATCCCGACCGTCCACGCCAGCGTCTTCAGCAGCGGCTCGGCCACCGGGCCGCCGTAGGACAGCCCGATCATGGCGTCGATCGCGCAGCTCATCGGCTGGTTGGCGACGATGGTCTGCAACCAGGTCGGGTAGGCGATGATCGGCACGAACCCGGTGTTGAAGAACATCAGCAGGGTGTTGACGATGCCGATCAGGCTCACCAGCATCACGCCCTCGGTGATGGTGGCCAGCGCGGTCACCATCACCGCGAAGCCGAGCCCGAACAGCACCGGGACGCTGATCAGCGCGATATTGGTCAGCGGGTTCTCCATGAACAGGAAACCCAGCGGCACCGCGACGAGCAGCACGATCACCGTGGTGATCAGGATGCGCAGCACCTCGGCCAGCAGCCTGCCGGTGAGCAGCGAGGCCTTGTTGAGCGGCATGGTGTAGAAGCGGCTGAGCAGGCCGGCGGCCTTCTCGCGCTTGAAGCCCAGCGCGCTCACGACCGCGCCGGTCATGGCGGCGACCAGCGTGAGCAGCGCGGCCTGGCCGTAGATGGCGGGCATGCCGCCGTAGGCGGTGATGTAGTCGCCGAGCACGATGCGGAACATCAGCAGGGTCACCGCCGGGTAGGCGATGGTCTGGATGGTGGTCGACGGGTCGCGCAGCCACACCATCAGCAGGCGCTTGGCCTGGATGACGCTGTGGGTGGCCCACACCGACACCGCGCCCTCGGGCTTGGCGTGGACCTCCGGCAGCTGGGCCGCGGTCAGGGTTGTCGTCATGATCGCCTCACACTCGCCCACACAGCCAGTGGGAGGAAGAAGATGGCCAGCCCGCCGAGCCACACCAGCGAGACCCAGGTGCCCGCCCAGCTCAGATCACCGGCGGCCATGTCGCTGAGGGTCTGCGCGGCCTGGGAGATCGGCTGGTTGCGCGCGAAGGCCCGCGCCCAGGTGGGGAAGGCCTGCTCGGGCACGAAGCCGGTGGAGAGCATGCCGAAGATCAGGATCGGCAGGGTGAGCGCCTGGCTCAGTGCCTCGGGGTTCTTGGTGAGACTGCCCAGCGCGTCGGCGCCCAGCGTCAGCACCACGCCGACCGCCAGGGCGAAGCCGACGAAGGCCAGCGCCTGCAACCAGCCGCCGGTGAACCGGAACCCGATCAGGTAGCCGTAGCCGACGGTGGCGATCAGCGAGACCACCGAGCGCACCAGGCCCGCGCTGATCCGCGAGAGCAGCGGCACCAGCGACCCGATCGGCATGGTCTGCAACCGGGTGCTCAGGCCGGTGAGCGCCTCGAACGCGGCCAGCTGGGCATTCGACATCATGGTCATGGCCATGGTCTGCAGCACGATGATCGGCATCACGTACTGCGCGTAGTCGATGCCCTGCACCTTCATCACATAGCGCAGCGGCAGATAGAACGCGACGGTGATCACCAGCGGGAACAGCACCGCGACGATCAGCTCGCCCTTGGTGACCATGGTGCGCACGATGCGTCCGGTCAGCGCGCGCCACTGCGCGAAGCTGCTCGGGTGCGCCTCGGGGAGATCGGCGAACAGGGTGTCCGCCGCGGCGGCGGGGGCACTCACTGATGCCCGCCCGAATGACCGGTGATCGAGAGGAACACGTCGTCGAGCGAGGGCCTGCGCAGCGCGATGTCGGCCAGGTCGATGCCCGCGGTGTCGAGCCTGCGCAGTGCCTCGGCCAGGGTGGCCGCCCCGTCGGGGGCGGGTACCGAGAGCTTGTCGGCGCCGGAGATCTCGGCGGCCACGGCGGCCGGGACCAGATCGCCCAGCGCCTGCACGGTCGCGGCCAGTTTGCTCGGGTCCAGCGGGACGATCTCGCAGAAGCTGCCGCCGGTCTTGGCCTTGAGCTGGTCGGCGGTGCCCTCGGCGATGACCGTGCCCTTGTCGATGACGATGATGTTGTCGCTGAGCACGTCGGCCTCTTCGAGGTACTGCGTGGTGAGCAGCACCGTGATGCCCTGGTTCTTCAGCGCCGTGACCAGGTCCCACACGCCCTGGCGGCTGCGCGGGTCGAGGCCGGTGGTCGGCTCGTCGAGGAACACCACCTCGGGCCGCACCACCAGACCACAGGCGATGTCGACGCGCCGGCGCATACCGCCGGAGTAGTTGCGCACCGCGCGCTTCCCGGCGCTGACCAGGTCGAATTCCTCGAGCAGCACCTCGGCGCGCTTGCGGGCGGCCGACTTGGTCAGGCCCATCAGCCTGCCGAACAGCTCGAGGTTCTCCCGGCCGGTGAGGTTCTCGTCGAGGGCGGCGTACTGGCCGGTCATCATGATCGCGCGGCGCACCCCCGCGGCGTCGGTGCGCACGTCGTGCCCGGCGACCACGGCGGTGCCGGAGTCGGGGCTGAGCAGGGTGGACAGGATCTTGACCGTGGTGGTCTTGCCCGCGCCGTTGGGCCCGAGGATGCCGAGCACGCTGGCGCGTTCGGCCTGGAAACTGATGCCTTGCAGGGCGTGCACGTCACCGAAGGACTTGCGCACGTCGGATACCAGCACCGCGGGCTCGTCGCGCCGCTGCGCGAGGCCACCTGCGGGCGAATCCACTGAGTTCGAACTCGGCATCAACTCTCCACCATCGGCCGGGCGCGCGAGACTCTTCTGGAAACGCGCACACGGAATTTTTCGTCTCGGTAGGTGATCCATACCGTTCGGCGCGATGTTACCGGTCCGGCGCTTCCGCCGGTCCCGTCTCGGTCTGACTCGTCTGTTTTCCACACCTGTGTGGCCTTGCTCACGAGGGCAGTGCAAGGGCAGTGCGGCGACCTTGTCGGGCCGCCCGGGCGGCCATACGCTGACCATCGGGGAAACACTCGTCTCACCGGCCCGTTCCGACGGGCGTGTTCGATCCGCCGTGAGAGGTGACAATGATCGAGTCAGCACCGGCGGGCGCCACCGCGCCCGCGGGCCGAACCGACGTGCTGACGTCGTTCGACCCACGCACCGGCGAACAACTCACGCAGTATCCCGTCACCAGCGCCGCCGAGGTCACCCGCGCGGTCCGCACCGCCCGCGCCACCCAGAACTGGTGGGCCGAACTGGGTTTCGGTGACCGCAGACGCCTGCTGCTGAAGTGGCGCCGCCACATCGCCCGCAACGCGCACGCCCTGGTCGAGGTGCTGCGCAGCGAGACCGGCAAGCCCGAGGCCGACGCGGCGCTCGAGGTGATGCTGGCGGTGGAGAATCTGGACTGGGCCGCCCGCAACGCCGAGCGCACGCTGGGCCGCAAGCGCCTGGCCTCGGGCTGGTTCACCCGCAATCAGCACGCCTCGGTCGGCTATCTGCCGCTGGGCGTGGTCGGGGTGCTCGGTGCCTGGAACAACCCGGTCTTCACACCGATGGGCGCCATCGCCTACGCCATGGCCGCGGGCAACACCGTGGTGTTCAAGCCGCACGAGCTCACCACCGGCGTCGGCGTCTGGCTGGCCCAGAGCTGGACCGACATCGCCCCCGACCATCCCGTCCTGCAGGTCGTCACCGGTGACGAGCGCACCGCGACCACCCTGTGCCGGGCCGAGGTCGACAAGATCGCCTACGCCGGCCCGGAGGCGGGCGGGCGCGAGGTGATCGCCCAGTGCGCGCGCACCCTCACACCGGTGGTGGTGGAGCACAGCGGCAAGGGCAGCATGATCGTGCACGTCGACGCGGTCCTCGACGCGGCGGCCGAGGCCGCGGTGTTCGGCGCGATGGCCAACGCCGGTCAGAACGCCACCGGCATCCAGCGCTGTTATGTCGCCGACTCGGTGTTCGACGACTTCCTGGCCAGGGTGGCCGAGCGCGCGGCCCGGCTGCGGCCCGGCGCCGACAATCGCGCCGCCTACGGCCCGATGATCAACGCCGCCCAGGTCGACGTGGTCCGCACCCAGGTGCGCGACGCCATCGCCCGCGGCGGGCACGCGGTGCTGGGCGGGCTGGAGTCCTTCCGCGACCCGTATGTGGAGCCGATCGTGCTGGCCGAGGTGCCCGAGGAGAGCATCGCCATCACCGGCGAGGGCATCGGCCCGGTGCTGGTGGTCAACCGGGTGGCCGATCTGGCCGACGCCGTCACCCGGGTGAACGCGGCGGGCAACGGCATCGCCGTCACCGTGTTCACCCTCGATATCGCCAGCGCCGAATTCATCGCCGAGCAGCTCAAAGTCGGCGTCGTGACGGTGAATTCGTCCACCGCCTTCACCGGTATCCCGGCCCTGCCCTTCGGCGGTGTCGGTGAGTACGGCCAGGGCCACAGCCACGGCCAGCAGGGCCTCTACGAGTACAGCCGCACCATGGCCATCGCCCGCAGGCGTTATCGGGCGCCGGTCCGGCTGTCCACCTTCGACCGTCACCCGCGCCATCTGCGCACCGCGAAGGCGTTCTTCCGGTTACGGCACGGCCGCTGAGACTCCGGCTCAGTCCTGATCGGTGGGGTTGCCGATCAGGACTGCGCCGGTCAGCGCGGCCAGGCGGGCCAGCTGTTCGGGCCGCGAGTCGAAGCGCAGCAGCCGGCCGACATCGATGATCTGCCCGATCGCAGCGTGCACCCGGAAGCGTGCCTCGATCGGGTCACCGTCGAGCAGGTTGGCCCATTCCAGGACGTTCTGGCGCTGGATGGCGCGCAGCCGGTGCTGTTCGGCCTGCGGCAGGTTGCTGAACTCGGCGTAGTAGACCGGCATGATCTCCGGGGTCGCGAAGGTGAGCCGGGCGTAGCGGTCGGCGATGCGACGGGCGGCGTCGGCGCGGCTCTCGGATTCGGCCAGTGCCTCGCCGATGGCGACGGCGAGCCGGTCGCCGGTGCGGTGGAAGGCGGCGGCGAGCAGGTCGGCCTTGCTGTCGAAGTGCCGGTAGACGCTGGAGGCGTTGATGCCGACGGCGGCGCCGATCTCCTCGATCCCGGACTCGTGGTAGCCGTTGCGGCCGAAGATCCGGATCGCCTCGGTGAGCAGCTGTTCACGTTTCGAGGTCACCGGCAGCCCGCGGTTCTGCCGGTCGGGTTCGGCGGCGGCGGGCGCGGGCGGCAGCTCGGCGCGCACGATCGACCAGGCCATATCGAGTTGCAGGGCCAGTATCCGCCCGTGCGAGAGGGTGGTGCGGTGCGCGGCGATGCTGGCCAGGGCGCTCAGCGCGCCGACTGCCAGCAGGGTGACGTCCTCGGGGGTGGCCTCCGGGCGCAGCTCGGCGATGGGCGTGGCGACCATCGCCTCCAGTTCCCGGTAGAACGCGCGGATGCGCACCCGGTCCTCGCGCTCGAGGTAGCGGCGTTCCCAGCGGTAGAGCCCGGCCTCGCGCCGGAAGTCGATGTTCTGCTCGGCGACGGCGGTGAGCAGCGCGTCGAGGCGGGCCTCGGGCGGCAGCGCGGGGTCGTCGGCGGCGGCCGCGCCGTCGCGCAGGCCACGCGCGCCCGCCTCCGCGGCGGCCACGAGCAGGGCGTACTTGTTGGCGAAGTGCCGGTACAGGGCGGGTCCGGAGATGCCGACCTCGGCGGCGATCTCGTCCACCCCCACCGGGTAGTACCCGCGGGCACTGAAGGCGCGCGCGGCGGCCCGCATGATCTGCATCTTGCGGTCCTTGGGCCTGCGGCGCACGACCCGCGCCGGTGCGGTGGTCGGCTCGCAGGCGCGTTCGGCCTCACTGCGATCGGCGACCATGCACTCACTTTCCGTTCCGCGTACCGGGGTCATCGACTACTCGGGCGCTGCGGCGGGGCAGCGCCGGACCAGTCAACCTAAGTTAACCACAATTCGCAAACGCCGAGAGGCAGGTCGGTCAAACGAAAACCGCCCCGCCGGGCAGGCGGGGCGGTTCGTCGAGCGTGTGGGCTACAGCCCCAGGCCGCGGGCCAGGGTCGGCCACGACAGCTTCAGCTCGTCCTTCCAGTAGCCCCAGGAGTGGGTGCCGTTGGGACGGAAGTTGAAGGTCGCCGGGATACCCAGCTCGTTGAGCCGGTTGGCCAGGTTGTGCGTGCAGTAGTTGGTGCCCGCCTCGATCACGCCACCGATGACGATCTGGTTGGCCAGGCCGTAGGCCCCGGGCAGCGCGTACGGACCGTCGAGGGTGTCGTACGGGCCGGGCAGGCCGTTGCCGGTGGAGATGTAGAGATCGAGCCCGCGCAGCCCCTCGGCGTTGACGTACGGGTCGTTCTTCACCCACTCCTCCGAGCCCTGCGGACCCCACATGTTCATGGTGTCGCCGCCGCCCCAGGTCTCGACGGTGAGCTTGACGAACTCCGAGCCGACCGGATCGGAGGTCTGCGCGCACCCGCTGTAGGCCGCGACGGCCTTGTACAGGCCGGGCTTGGCGATCGGCAGCGCGAGCACGGTGGTGCCCGAGGTGGACAGGCCCGCGATGGCGTTGACGCCGTTGGTGCCCAGCGCGCCGTCGATCAGCGGGGGCAGCTCCTCGGTGAAGAAGGTCTTCCACTTGTTGCGGCCGACCACCGGGTCGTCGGCGATCCAGTCGGTGTAGTAGCTCCAGGCGCCACCGATCGGCTGGATGACGTTGACGTTCTTGTCGCCGAGGAACTCGAGCGCATCGGTCTTGGCGACCCAGGACGCCGAATCCTCGCCGCCGCCCGCACCGTTGAGCAGGTACAGGGTGGGGCGCGGCACGGACGCGTCGGCCGGGCGCTGCACGTCGACGATGACGTTCTGGTCCATGGCCGCCGAGTACACGTGCAACCGCAGGCTGCGCGAGTCCTTCACCTCGGCCTTGACGATCTTGGAGCCGTCCGGGGCGACCGGGTTGGCCAGCAGGCTCTGGGAATCGATGATCGGGTCAGCCGAGGCGGGACTCACGCCGAGGCCGGACATCAGTCCGGCCAGCACTGCCGTTGCCGCGATCATCGCCGCGGCGCGGGAGCCACGACGCCGGGTCTGCCGACGCATCAATTTCGCACCTTCGCTTCGTCTCGAATTCGTTTGCTGCGTGCCCAAGATACGGGTTATGCATTCGATACAACAGTGGTAACCACGACAACAGTGCGGTCACATCATGCCTCACCGGCCACAGTGCTGTCACCGGGCCCCGGACTCCCGGTCACCGGCGTCGAGCAGCTCGGCCAGGCGTGGGCCGATCTCGGCCAGCGCCTGGGGCGAGGTCATCTGATCATGCACCACCGCGACCGGCCGATCGCGGATCTCGCCGTCGACATACGGGGCCCAATTCCCGGCGGCCGCCTCGTGACCCAGCGCGCTGAAGTACTCGAGCCTGCCCCGGAACACCGCGGGCCGGTGTTCGGCGATCAGTTCGGCCGAGCGCACCGCGCTGCGATAGATCCGGCGCACCCGTTCCGGGGTCAGCACGGCCATATTGGCCGGGATGATCGCGTGCAGGGCGGCCAGCGCGTCCTCGTTGAGTTCGCGCACGCCGGAGACCGGTAGCGCCGCGCTGATGTCCACGCCGAGTTCGGCGAGCGCGTCGCGCACCGCGGTGTGGAAATCGGGCACGTCGATGTCCGGGTGCGAGTCGAGCATGGCCAGCAGCGAGACCCGCTCCCCCGACGCCTGCAGTTCGGTGGCCACGGCGTGCGCGAGCACACCACCCAGCGACCAGCCCATGAGCCGGTAGGGCCCGTGCGGTTGTTCGGCGCGGATCTCGGCGACGTAGCGCCGGGCCATCTCGGCCAGCGTGCCGGGCAGATAGCCTGCCTCGCTCAGGGCCGGTGACTGCAGGCCGAAGATCGGGCGCCGCGACGGGATGTACTGGGCGAGTCCGGCATAGCACCAGGACAGCCCGTACATCGGGTGCACGCAGAACAGCGGTCCGCCCGCCTCGGTGCCGTGCGGCACCCGGTTGCGGATGGGCAGCAGCACGCCGAGCGCGTCGTCGGATTCCTGGTCGTAGTCGCCGGTGCCCGTCTGGGTGGCGTCGATCCGGTCGGCCAGCGCGGCCACGGTGGCGTCGGTGAAGAACCACTGCACCCGCACCTCGGCGCCGACCCGGGTGCGCAGCCTGCTGATGGCCTTGGTGGCGATCAGCGAGTTGCCGCCGAGTTCGAAGAAGTCGTCGTCGAGGCCGACCTTGCCCGCGCCGAGCACCTCGGCGTAGACCTCGGCGACGGCGCGTTGCAGCGGCGTGGTCGGCGGGCGGTAGGGCCGGGTGGTGAAGGCGGGCACCGGCAGCGCCTTGCGATCGAGTTTGCCACTGGCGTTGAGCGGCAACGACTTCAGCACCTGCAACGTGGCGGGCACCATGTAGGCGGGCAGGGCGGCCCTGGCGTGCGCGAGCACCGCCGCCTCGTCGATCGTGGCGGCGGGGTCGAGCGCGTAGCCCGCGGGCTTCGTGGCCGCGACGGGCTCGGCCGCGACGGGCACCACGTACCCGACCAGGCGGTCACCGGTCGGCCCGTGCACCAGGGCGACGGCCGCGTGGCGCACGGCCGGGTGATCGCGCAGCACGGCTTCGATCTCGCCGAGCTCGATGCGCTGACCGCGCAGCTTCACCTGGAAGTCGCTGCGGCCCAGGTATTCCAGTTCGCCGCCGACCCAGCGGACCATGTCGCCGGTGCGGTAGAGCCGTCCGCCACCGGGCCGGGCGACGAACCGTTCGGCGGTGAGCGCGGGCGCGGCCAGATAGCCGCGCGCCAGCTGCACCCCTTCCAGATACAGCTCGCCCGCGATGCCGGGCGGCACCGGGCGCAGCTGCCGGTCGAGCACGTGCGCGCGGGTGTTGGCGACCAGGGCACCGATCGGAACACTCACGCCCACAGCGGTTCCCGCGTCGGCGGCGGTGACCACGGTGGCTTCGGCGGGCCCGTACCAGTTGACCAGGTCCACACCCGGCAGCACCTGACCGAACCGGTGCGCGGTCGAGGCCGACAGCGCCTCACCGGCGGCGAACACCCGGCGCAGCGCCGGAAGTTCGGTGACGCCACCGTCGGCCAGGAAGGCGTCGAGCATCGACGGCACGAAATGCACCGTGGTGACGGCCCGTTCGGCGATCACTCGCGCGAGGTACTCCGGGTCACGGTGCCCGTCCGGTTCGGCGACGACCACCGTCGCGCCGGTCTGCAACGGCCACAGCAGTTCCCAGGTGGAGATGTCGAAGGTGACCGGCGTCTTGTGCAGCACCACGTCACCGGGCCCGTGCGGGTAGGTGCGCTGTGCCCAGCGGAACTGGTTGACCAGCTGCCGGTGGGTCAGCATCACGCCCTTGGGCTTGCCGGTCGAGCCGGAGGTGTGGATGACGTAGGCGAGAGCGTCCGGCCGCGCGGCTGCGAAGCCGCCGGTGGCCGCTCCGGCGTCCAGCGTGTCGATGGTGACGACGGGAACCGCCGCGCCGGTGACGAATCCGGTACCGCTGGTGGTCAGCACACACACGGGCTCGGCCGAGGCCAGTACCCGCTCGGTGCGTTCGGCCGGATGATCCGGGTCGACCGGAACGTAGGCCGCGCCGGTGCGCAGGACCGCGTAGATCGCGGTCACCAAGTCGACCCCGCGTCGCATGGCCACGGCGACCAGCGTCTCCGGCCGGGCACCGCGCGCCCGCAACTCGGCGGCGAGCGCCCGTGCGCGCGCGTCGAATTCGGCGTAGGTGTAGGTCTGCTCGCCGTCGATCAGCGCGGTGGCGTGCGGGGTGCGGGCCACCTGCGCGTCGAACAGCGTGAGCAGGGTCGCCTCGTCGAGCAGTTCCGGCGCGTCGGTGGCATTGACCGACGCCAGGGTCGCGCGTTCCTCGGCGAGCAGCACGTCGATCTCGGCGATCCGCGCGCCCGGGTCGGCCAGGAACCGGGCCAGCACCATCGACAGGCGCTGGGCCAGTGCGGTGGCGGTGTCGGCGGCGAAGACGTCGCGCAGGTATTTCACCGAGACGCGCAGCTGCCCGTCGGCCACCACCTGCACGGTGAGCGGGTAGTGGGTGCCGTTGGTGGCGTCCATGCCGGTGACCGCGGCCGAGCCGGTGGCCGCCTGCGCGAGCGCGGCCCGGTCCACGGGGAACGACTCGAAGACCACCAGCGAGTCGAACAGCGCCTCGATGCCCGCGATCTCCTGGATCTCCCCCAGGCTGAGGTAGTGGTGGTCGAACAGGGCGGCCTGCTCGTCCTGGAGGGCGCGCAGCAGTGCGGCGACGGTGTCGCCGGGCCGCAGCCGCACCCGCACCGGGATGGCGTTGAGGAACAGGCCGACCATGCGTTCCACGCCGTCGAGCACGGCGGGCCTGCCGGAGACGGTGGCGCCGAAGACCACATCGTCACGGTCGACGAGCCGGGCGATGAGCAGCCCCCAGGCCGCCTGCACCACGGTGTTCACCGTGACGCCGAGCTCGGCCGCCAGCGCGCCGAGGGCGGCGGTGTCGGCGGGTGAGAGCGCGAAGCCGGTCTCGCCGGTGCCGGTGGCGATCTCGCGGCCCTGGTCCACCGGGGCCAGCGGGGTCGGTTCGGCCAGGCCGGTCAGCGCGGTGCGCCAGGCCTGGCGGGCGGCCTCGAGGTCCTGATCGGCCAGCCAGACCAGGTAGTCGCGGTAGGGCGCGACCTTGGGCAGGCGCCTGCTGCGCCCGCCGACGGCGTAGGCGGTGAGCAGTTCCTGCAGCAGCAGCGGGGTCGACCAGCCGTCGATGAGGATGTGGTGGCTGGTCACCAGCAGGTGCGCGCCGGTGGGTGTGCGCACCAGGGTGAAGCGCAGCAGCGGCGCGGTGGCCATGTCGAAATGGGTGGCCAGGTCGGCGGCCACGATCCGCGGGTAGGCGTCCTCGTCGGCGTCCACGACGCGCCACGGCACCGTGAGGTCGTCGAGCACGATCTGCAACGGGGTGCCCGCCGCGTCGGTGGCGAAGGCCACGCGCAGGTTGTCGTGCCGGTCGAGCACGGCCTGGGCCGCCTCACGCAGGCGGTCGGCGTCCACGGCCGGGTCGAGATCGAGGACGAACTGGGTGATGTAGGGGTCCACCGAGTTCTCCGCGAGCAGCGCGTGGAACAGCATCCCCGATTGCAGCGGCGTCACCGGCCACACATCGCTCAGACGCGGGTAGCGACGCACCAGGCGGCCGAGTTCGGTCTGCCCGAGCTGGACCAGCGGGAAGTCCGACGGCGTGAATCCGCCCGCGCCGGGCCGCAATCCGTGTTCGGCGAGACCGCCGAGGGCGCGGATCCAATGCTCGGCGAAGGTCTTGACCGCCTCGGCGGTGAGCACCGAGGTGGCGTAGTCGAAGCGGGCGACCATGCCGTCGGGGCCCGCGTCGACGGTGAGCACGAGGGCCAGGTCGTCGGCGGCGAGATCGGTGTGCACGGTGGCCGGGCGCAGGTCGCGGTAGCGCACCGCGAAGCGGCCCCGGTCGAGCGCGCGCACGCTGTCGGCGGCTTCGATGTCGAGGTAGCGCAGCAGCCCGAAGCCGGCGCCGTGCGCGGGAACCGTGCGGCGCAGTTCCTTGATCTGGGCCAGTGCGCGGCCCGCGGCCGGTCCGCCGACGAGGGCGTCGGCGAGGTCGACGCCGTCCAGGCGCAGCGGCAGCGGGAAGTCGGTGGTGAAGCCACCGACCACGTTCTCCGCGTCGGCCCGGCCCAGCTTGCGCTGATCGGCGCGCAACCGGACCACGTTGCCGAGCACCCGGACCGCGACCGAGTCGGCGGCGGTCTGTATGGCCAGCGCGGCGGCGGTGACCAGCACTTCGTCGACGCTCGCGCGATAGGCCTCGGCCACCCGGCCCACGGCCGCGGACCCCTCGCCCGTGATGGTGAGCGAGACGCGGTTGCGCTGCCGCAGATCCACGGATTCGGCGGCGCGGGAACGGATCACGCGATGCCAGTACTCGCGCTCGGCGCGTGCCGCGGCGGTCGACGGGTACTCGGCCAGCCTGCGGACCAGATCGCCGAGCCCGGCATCGGGCGCGCCCGGTGCCGCGTGCCTGCCCCGGCTCCACGCCGAGGTCAGCTGGTCGATCACGGTGCGCCACGAATTCTCGTCCAGCACCAGGGCATTGGCGACCACCACGAGGGTGGCGGGGCCGTCGCCGACGCCGGTGAGCACGAAGTGGATATTGCGGCCCTCGTCGGGGTCGAGCGCGGCGGCGGCCGCGGCCACCACATCGTCGACCGGCAGCGTGGACTCGCCGTCCTCGGCGTCGAGCCTGCGGAAGGCGCCGCCGGTGCGCTCGTCCTGCGGTGGGATGCGCAGGGCCGGGGTGTCCCCGGTGCGGTCGAGCAACGCCCACAGCATCGGGTGCTGGTTCATCACCGACGCCGCGGCATCGGCGACGGCCTGCACCGGACACTCCGCGGGCACGGTGAGCAGCACCGCGCGCGGTTCGACGGCCCGCTCCCCCGCCTCGACCAGCTGGGCGGCGGTGGCGGTCAGCGGCAGGTCGGCCCGCAGGGCGCCCGCCTCGGCGGTGAGCTCGGCGCGTTCGGCCAGGGCACCGACGGTGCGCGCGTCGAACAGATCGCGCGGCCGCAGCACCACTCCGGCGGCCCCGGCCCGCGAGACCACCTGGATGGCGGTGATGCTGTCGCCGCCGAGGGCGAAGAAGTCGTCGTCCAGACCCACCCGGTCGTGGCCGAGCACGTCACCGATCACCCGGGCGACGGCCCGTTCGGCGGCGGTGCGCGGCGGCCGGTGTTCGCGGCGCGCCACGACCGGATCGGGCAGCGCCCGCCGGTCCAGCTTGCCGACCGGTGTCAGCGGCAGTTCGTCGAGGACGATGATCGCCGCGGGGACCATGTAGTCCGGCAGCACCTGCGCGGCAAGCGCGGTCAGCTCGGCCGGAAGATCCCGCGGCGCACCGTCTTCGGGCAGCACATAGGAGACCAGCATGGTCGACCCGGACCCGCTGTCGCGGCCGATCGTGGTGGCCCACGCGACGCCCGGCGCGGCGGCCAGCACCGCGTCGATCTCGCCGAGCTCGATCCGCAGGCCACGGATCTTCACCTGGAAGTCGTTGCGCCCCACGAACTCCAGCACGTCACCACGGCGTCGCACGAGGTCACCCGTGCGGTAGAGCCGAGCACCGTCGGCGGAAGCGGGGGTCACATACGGGTCGGCGACGAAGCGCGCGGCGGTCAGGGCCGGGCGCTGGTGGTAGCCGCGAGCCAGCTGGATTCCGCCCAGGTAGAGCTCACCGGTGACACCTTCGGGCACCGGGCGCAGCCGCGAGTCCAGCACCAGCGCGCGCACGCCCCGGATCGGACCGCCCATGTGCACCGGCTCGCCCGGACGCAGCGGGTCGCTGATGGCGGTCATGATGGTGGTCTCGGTGGGACCGTAACCATTGTGGAAGTGCCGCTGCGGCAGCGTGTTCCAGCGGGCGGCCAGTTCGGCGGGCACGTGTTCGCCGCCGACGACCAGCGCGCGCAGCCCGGGCACGCCCTCGGGGTCGAGGGTGGACAGCACGGTCGGGGTGAGGAAGGCGTGGGTGACGCCCTCGGCTCGGATCAGTTCGGCCAGTTCGGTTCCGCCCACCGAACCGGCGGGCGCGATCACCAGGGTGCCCGCGCCACCGAGGGCGAGCAGCAGTTCCAGCATCGAGGCGTCGAACGAGGGCGAGGCGAAAGCCAGTGCGCGCGAATCGGGTCCGAGCTGGTAGCGCTGCTTCTGCTCGGCGCAGAAATTGGCCATACCGGCGTGGGTGACCACGACGCCCTTGGGCAGTCCGGTGGAGCCGGAGGTGTAGATCATGTACGCGGCGTGGTCGGTGCGCTGCTGCCCGCGCAGTTCGATCTCGCGCAGCGGCACACCGGGGAATCCGGCGATCTCGGCGGTGAAGGCGCGTTCGTCGAGCGCGACCCAGCCGATGTCGCCCGCCAGCGGCGGCAGACCGGCTAGTTCGGCGGTGACGGTGATGCCGAACCGCGCGCCGGAATCGGCCACCATGTGGCTGATCCGCTCGGCGGGATAGCCCGGATCGATCGGCACGATCACCGCGCCGGTGCGCGCGATGGCCCACACCGCCAGTACGGCTTCGGCGGAGCGCCGGATGGCCACGGCCACCGCGACTTCCGGGCCCGCGCCGCGCGCGAGCAGTCCGCGGGCGAGCTGGTTCGCGGCCGCGTCGAGGTCCCGGTAGGGATACCCGCGCCCGTCGGCGCGCAGTGCCAGGCCGGTGGGGTTGGCCTGGACGGCGGCGTCGAGGAGGGCGGCGAGGGTGCGCGGCGGCTCGGCGGCCGGACCGCGCAAGCCGGTCTGCCGGGCGATCTCGGCGGGGTCGAGCAGTTCGACGTCACCGACCGCGCGATCGGGATCGCCGACCAGCCCGCGCAGCAAGCGCTGGAACCGCACCGCGAGGCCCTGCACGGTCGCCGCGTCGAACAGGTCTGTCGCGTAGGAGAACTCGGCCCGGATACCGCCGAGTTCGGGGAGCTCACGCAGGGTGAGCAGCAGGTCGAACTTGGCCTCTCCGGTGCGGGCGTCGAGCGCGCCGACCGCGAGACCGGGTAGCTCGACCGCCACCGGGGCGAGGTTCTCGAACGACAGCGCCACCTGGAACAGCGGATGTCTGCCCGCCGACCGCGCGGGCTGCACCGCGTCGACGACCCGCTCGAACGGGACATCGGCGTGCGCGAAGGCCCGCAGATCGGTCTCGCGGGTGCGGGTGAGCAGCTCGGTGAATGGCGCGCCTTCGTCGACGTGGCTGCGCAGCACCAGGGTGTTGACGAACATGCCGACCAGCTCGTCGAGTTCCCTGGCGCCACGCCCGGCGATCGGGGTGCCGATCGCGACGTCGTCGGTGTCGGCGAGGCGGGCCAGCAGTACCGCCAGCGCGGCCTGCACCACCATGAACACGGTGACACCCTGGGCCCTGGCGAGTTTCGACAGCTCCGCGTGCAGCCCGGCGTCGAGGGTGAACTCGCTGGTGGCGCCCGCGAAGGACTGCACCGGCGGGCGTGGCCGATCGGTGGGCAGCGCGATCTCCTCGGGCAGCCCTGCCAGCTCGGTGGTCCAGAAGGCCAGCTGCTGGGCGGCGACGGAGGACGGATCGTCCTCGGCTCCGAGCGAGTCCCGTTGCCACACGGCGTAATCCGCGTATTGCAGCGGCAACGGTGCCCACGCCGGTTCGGCGCCCGCGGTCCGCGCGGTGTAGGCCAGCACGAGGTCGCGCGTCAGCGGGCCCATCGAGAATCCGTCGGCGGCGATGTGGTGCGCGACGAAGACCAGCACGTGCTCGTCCGCCGACGGCAGCACCTCGGCAGCTGCCGAACCGGACGGGGCCGTGGCGGCACCGTCGTGTCCGGTGACGCGCAGCAACCGCACCCGGACCGGCGGTGCGGCGGTGACATCGAAGCCGATGCCGACAATGCGCCGGACCGTCTCCGCCAGCTCGTCGGCCGCCACCGCCACCGGCGTCAGATCGATCGGCACCGCGTCCGGCGCCAGCACCTCCTGTACGGGTCCGCTACCGCGAGCCGGGTCGACCGGCGTCGCGGAGCCGACGGTGGTCGCGCCGACCTCGGGATAGCGGGTCCGCAGCACCTCGTGCCGGGCGAACAGGTCACCGACGGCCAGGCCGAGCGCCACCGGATCGAGGTCACCGGTGAGGCGGATGGCGGCCGGGATGTTGTAGACGGTCGCCTCGGGGTCGAGGCGGTTGAGCAGCCACATGCGGTGCTGGGCCAGGGAGAGCGGTACCCGGTCGGGGCGCGGCCCGGCGACCGGTGGCAGCGCGGCCAGCGCGTCCGCGCGGTGTACGCGCAGGGCCAGCTCGGCGACGGTGGGGGCCTCGAACAGCAGGCGCACGCCGATCGCGCGGTCGAGCGCGGTGCCGATGCGGGCGGCGGCGCGGGTGGCGAGCAGGGAGTTGCCGCCGAGGGCGAAGAAGTCGTCGTCGGCGCCGACCGTGTCGAGTTCGAGGATCTCGCCGTAGACCCCGGCGATCAGCTGTTCGGTGGGGGTGGCGGGCGCGCGGAAGGCGGCGGTCTCGAAAACCGGTGCGGGCAGGGCGTTCCGGTCGAGTTTGCCGTTGGCGGTGAGCGGTAGCGCGTCGAGCACCACGAACGCGTCGGGCACCAGGTAGGCGGGCAGTTTGTCCCGCAGACCGGACTTCACCTGTGCCACATCGGTGTCCGCGCCGACCACATAGCCGACCAGCCGGTCACCGAAGTGGGCATCGGTGCGGGCGAGCACGGCGGCCTGGGTGACGCCGGGCAGCGACAGCAGCGCGGCCTCGATCTCCCCCGGCTCCACCCGGAACCCGCGCACCTTCACCTGGAAATCGGTGCGGCCGAAGTAGATCAGCTCTCCGCCCGCGGTCCGGGCCACCAGGTCACCGGTGCGGTACATGCGCGCGCCGGGCTCGAACGGATCGGCGACGAACCGTTCGGCCGTCAGCGCGGCCTTGCGCAGGTATCCCCGCGCCAGTTGCACGCCACCGAGATACAGCTCACCCCTGACTCCCGGCGGCACCGGGAGCAGCCGCTCGTCGAGAACGTAGACGCGGCTGTTCCATTCGGGAGTGCCGATCGGCACGGTCAGCACGTCGGCCGCGCTCACCCGGTGATCGGTGATCGACACGGCGGCCTCGGTGGGCCCGTAGAGATTGTCGATCCTGGTGCCGGGCAGGGCATTCAGCAGCCGCTGGGCCACTGCGGCGGGCAGCGTCTCGCCGA
This sequence comes from Nocardia sp. NPDC004415, assembly GCF_053602435.1. Lineage (NCBI taxonomy): Bacteria > Bacillati > Actinomycetota > Actinomycetes > Mycobacteriales > Nocardiaceae > Nocardia > Nocardia sp. NPDC004415. The sequence continues at coordinate 40,528 of NZ_JBSGDP010000025.1, read as the reverse complement.
TGGCGAGGATGCGCGAGAGGGGGCGCGGGGCCGCCTCCCAGTACCCGGCCAGCGCGTCCAGCAGGGAGGGGACGGCGGTCAGCGTGGTGACACCGGTCTCGGCGATGAGCGTGTCGAGGTAACCCGGGTCGCGGTGCCCGTCCGGCGCGGCCAGCACCAGGGTGCCACCGCAGACGGCGGCCGACCAGAACTCCCACACCGACAGGTCGAAGGTGGCAGGCGTCTTGAGCAGGAACACATCGGACGCGTCGGTGCCGAATTCGCCACGCAGCCACTGCAACTGGTTGACCACCGCGCCGTGCGAGACCGCGACGCCCTTGGGCCGCCCGGTCGAGCCGGAGGTGAACAGGACGTAGGCGGTGTTCTCCGGCCGCAGCGGGGCACGCCGGTCGGCATCGGTGACCGGTCCCGGGTCCTGCGACCCGACGACCGGATGGTCCACGTGCACCACCGGCGCGACATCGGTGCGGAAACCCTTGGTGAGCACGCAGATCGGGGCCGCGGTGCCGAGAATGTAGTCGGTGCGGTCGGCGGGCTGGTCGGGATCGATCGGCACATACGCGCCACCGGCCCTGACCACCGCGTACATGGCGACGACCAGCTCGACCGAGCGGGGAAGTGCGAGTGCCACCAGCGATTCCGGCCCCACGCCCAGGGAGATGAGGTGGCGGGCGAGCCGGTTGACCCGCGCGTCGAACTCGGCGTAGGTGAGTTCGACGCGGCCTTCCGGCAGGTCGGCGACCAGCGCGACGGCGGTGGGGTTCGCCTGCGTCGGCAGATCGGCGAGCGTGCCACCGGGTACGGCCAGATCGGCCGCCCCGCTGACGATCTCGCCCGCGATCTCGGTGGCGGTCCGCAACTCCACCGCGCCGACGACCACCGAGGGATCGCGCACCACGGCCGCGAGCAGCAGCGTGAGCCGTTCGGCGAAGGCCGCCACCGTGGCGGCGTCGAACAGTTCGGTGGCGTAGGTGAAGAAGCCCTCGATGCCGGTGGGGGTGCCGTCGGCGGTGTAGCCGTCACCGACGATCAGGTGCAGGTCGAACTGCGAGACCGCCAGCTCCGCCGCGACCGGCGCGATCCGCAGGCCGGGCAGTTCCAGCGCGGCCCGGTCGACGTTCTGGAAGGACAGACCCACCTGGAACAGCGGATGCCGCGCGGTCGAGCGCGGCGGATCGAGCACCTCGACCAGGCGCTCGAACGGCACATCGGCGGCGGCGAAGGCGGCCAGATCGCGGGTGCGCTGGGCCGCCAGCAGCTCGGTGAAGGTGGCGGCGCCGTCGTAGCCGGTGCGCAGCACGACCGTGTTGACGAACATGCCGATGAGCTCGTCGAGTTCGCGTTCGCCGCGTCCGGCGACCGGGGTGCCGACGGCGACCTCGGAGGTTCCGGAGAGGCGGGCCAGCAGCACGGCGAAGGCGGTGTGCAGCACCATGAACACCGTGGCGCCGCTGTCGCGGGCGATCCGGGCGAGCCCGGCGTGGGTGTCGGCGTCGACGCGTACCGGCACCCGCGCGCCTGCCAGCGAGGCGACGGCGGGGCGGGGCCGGTCGGCCGGGAGTTCGAGCAGGTCGGGAAGTCCTGCCAGTTCGTCACGCCAGAACGCGATCTGCTGGGCGGCCGCGGAATCGGTGTCCTCCTCGGTGCCGAGGCGGTCGAGCTGCCACAGCGCGTAGTCGGCGTACTGCACCGGCAGCTCGGCCCACTCCGGGGCGCGCCCGGCGGCCCGGGCGAGGTAGGCGGTGGTCACATCGCGCACCAGCGGCGGCATCGAGGACGCGTCGGCGGCGATGTGGTGCACCACCACGGCGAGCACGTAGTCGGTGGGCGCGTCGGGGCCGGGCTCGGTGATGTCGAGCAGGCGCACCCGCAGCGGGACCTCGGTGGTGACATCGAAGGCGGTGGCGGCCAGCGCGGCGACCTGCTCGACCAGCTCCGCGACATCGCCGCGGCGCGGAGTGACGTCGAGATCGACGGCCTCGACGGGCAGCACCCGCTGGATCGGGCCGTGCCCGGTATCCGGGTATACGGTGCGCAGCACCTCGTGGCGGGCCAGCACATCGCGCAGCGCGGTCCCCAGTGCCTCCACGTCCAGACGGCCGGTCAGGCGCAGCGCGAACGGCAGGTTGTAGGCGGCGGCACCGTCACCGCCCATGCCCTGGTCGAAGCGGTTGAGGAACCACATGCGCCGCTGGGCGGGCGAGAGCGGCAGCTCGGCGGGCCGGTCGATGGTGCCGAGGCCGCTGGTGGCGACCGGCTCGGCGTCGAGGTCGAGGACGGCGGCCAGCGCGGCCACGGTCGGGTTCTCGAACAGGGTGCGCACCGCGACACGTCCGCCGGTGGCGGCGCCGAGCCGGGCGATCAGCCTGGTGGCGATCAGCGAGTTGCCGCCGAGGGCGAAGAAGTCGTCGTCGGCGCCGATCTCGGGGCGGCCGAGCACCGCGCCGAACTGCTCGGCGACCAGCCGTTCGGCCGGGGTCGACGGCGCCCGGAAGGCGCGGGTGCGGAAGTGCGGTGCGGGCAGCGCCTTGCGGTCCAGCTTGCCGGAGGCATTGAGCGGCAACGCGTCGAGCACCGTGATCGAGGCCGGAACCATGTAGGCGGGCAGGGTTTTCGCGACCACCGCCTGCAACCGGTCGGGATCGGTGGCGTGGCCGGGCGCGGGCACGACGTAGGCGACGAGCTGATCACCCAGCTCGGTCGTGGCGACCAGCGCCACCGCCTGGTTGACGGATTCGTGTGTCAGCAGCGCGGTTTCGATCTCACCTAGCTCGATGCGCTGCCCACGGAACTTCACCTGGAAGTCGATGCGGCCCAGGTAGTCCAGCCGGTGCGGCGCGGTGGCCGTCGGCTCGCGCCAGACCACCAGATCGCCGGTGCGGTAGAGACGTTCGCCGGTGCCGAAGGGGTCGGCGACGAACCGGTCGGCGGTGAGACCCGGGCGAGCGACATATCCGCGCGCGAGCTGGTCGCCCGCGAGATAGAGCTCTCCCGCGATCCCCGGTGGCACCGGCCGCAGCCGTGAGTCCAGCACGTAGACGCGAGTGTTCCACTGCGGCAGGCCGATCGGCACCGAGCGCTGACCGGAGCGGGCGGGCCAGTAGGTCACCGAGACGGCGGCTTCGGTGGGGCCGTACAGATTGTGCAGCCGCGCGGGGCTCACCTCGGCCATGGCGTCGACGGTCTCCGGCGGCAGCGCCTCGCCGATCACGAACACCTCGCGCAGCGAACCCAGGCTGCCCGGGGCCGCTTCCGCGGCGAAGACGGTCAGCATGGAGGGCACGAAGTCGGTGACGGTCACGTTGTGCCGCCCGATCAGCTCGATCAGGTAGGCCGGGTCGCGATGCCCGTCCGGGGTGGCCAGCACCAGCGTGGCGCCGACGCGCAGCGGCATGAAATAGCCCCACAGCGACACGTCGAAGGTGGTGGCGGTCTTCTGCAGGTACACATCACCCAGGACCAGCGGGTACTTGGCCAGCATCCACACCAGCTGGTTGTGGATGGCGGCGTGGGTGACGGCCACGCCCTTGGGCTTGCCGGTCGAGCCGGAGGTGAAGATGACGTAGGCCGGGTGCTCGGGGCGCAGCGGGGCGCGCAGTTCCTCCGGGCGCACGGCGTCGATCGGCACCGCGCGGGTGTCGAGCTCGTCGAGCAGCAGCAGTTCGATGTCGTCGGGCACCGCGATGGCGTCGGCGCGGGTGCTCAGCACGGCGGCGGGGCGGGCGGTGTCGAGGATGTAGGCGAGGCGGTCGGCCGGGTGGTCGGGGTCCAGCGGCACGTACGCGCCACCGGCGGTGAGCACCGCGTACATGCCGATGACCAGCTCCGGCGAGCGCCGGATGGCCAGGCCGACCAGCGCTTCCGGGCCGACGCCCGCGCCGATCAGCAGCCGGGCCAGCGCGTTGACCCGCTCGTCGAACTGCCGGTAGGACAGTTCGACGCCCTCGTAGACCAGGGCGGTCGCCTCGGGGTAGGCCCTGACCGCGCGGTGGTAGGCGTCGAGCATCAGTTCCGGCGCCACCGGGTGGGCGGTGCCGTTCCAGGCCGTCAGCGTGAGTTCGCGCTCCCGCTCGGTGATCAGGCCGATCTCGGCGATCGCGGTATCGGGTGCCGCGGCGACCGCGCCGAGCAGGTGGGTGAAGCGGGCAGCGGTCGAGGCGATGGTCTCGGCGTCGAACAGGTCGGTGGCGTAGGTGAACGACGCGGCCATCGGTTCGGCCGGGTCGGTGCCGGGCACGATGGTCAGTTGCAGGTCGAAACGCGCTACGGTGCCGCCGAATTCGACCGGGGCCGCGTCCAGGCCGGGTAGCCGCAGGTTCGGCAGGTCGAGGTTCTGGAAGAACAGCGCCACCTGGAACAGCGGGTGGTGGGCCTGCGAGCGGACCGGGTCGAGCAGTTCGACCAGCCGCTCGAAAGGCAGGTCGGCGTGGGCGAAGGCGGCCAGATCGGTCTGTTTGGTGGCGCGCAGCAGTTCGGCGAAGCTCGCGCGCTGGTCGATCTGCGAACGCAGCACCAGGGTGTTGACGAACATGCCGATCAGGTCGTCGAGTTCGCGGGCGCCGCGCCCGGCGACCGGGGTGCCGATGGCGATGTCGTCGGTGTGCGCGATGCGGCTGAGCAGCACCGCGAAGGCCGCGTGCACGACCATGAATTCCGAGGCGCCGCTGCGCTGGGCCAGGGCGGCGAGCGCGGTGTGTACCTCGGCGGGGATCTGGAAGCCGTATTCGGCGCCGCGGCCGGTGAACACCGGCGGGCGCGGGCGGTCGGTGGGTAGGTCGAGGCGGTCCGGCAGCCCGGCCAGCGCACCGCGCCAGTAGGCGATCTGGGCGGCGGCGAGCGAGCCGGGATCGTCCTCGTCACCGAGCAGTTCCCGGTGCCAGAGCGTGTAGTCGGCGTACTGCACCGGCAGCGGCTGTTCCCTGGGCCGCGAACGGTTGCGCCGGGCCAGGTAGGCGCCGAGCAGATCGCGCAGCAGCGGCGCGATGGAGGCGCCGTCGGCGGTGATGTGGTGCAGGGCCACGGCGAGGACGTGATCGCGCGGGCCGAGCTGGGCCAGCGCCACCCGCAGCGGCACCCCGGCCGCCACATCGAAGCCGGTGGCCGCGAATTCGGCCAGCCACAGCGGCAATTCATCCTCGGTCAGCGAGTCGACCAGCACATCGGGCACGGCCTCCTCGATCGGGAGGATCACCTGGTGACCCACGCCGTCGACAGCCGGGTACCAGGTGCGCAGGGATTCGTGGCGGCGCACCAGATCCGACAGGGCGGCGTGCAGGGCGCGCGCGTCGAACGGTCCGGCCAGGCGCAGCGCGAACGGGATGGTCTCGGCGGTGGAGGCGGGATCGAACTGGTTGAGGAACCACATCCGCCGCTGGGCGGGCGAGAGCGGGATCAGCTCGGGCCGTTCACGACGGGTCGGTGCCTCGTGCCCTCCGGCGCCCTTGAGCGGTTCCAGCAGCACGGCGAGCCCGGCGACCGTGGGACTTTCGAAGACGTGACCGGCGGGCACCCGCCCCGACAGCTTCGCGCCGAGCCGGGCGGCCGCCTGGGTGGCAAGCAGCGAGTTGCCACCCAGGGCGAAGAAGTCGTCGTCGGCGCCGACCGGGCGCTCCGGGGTGAGCAGTTCGGTGAAGACCTGGGCGACGAGTTCCTCCATCGCCCCCGACGGCGCGCGGAACTCCTTGGCGCGCAACGCCGGTGCGGGCAGCGCGGCCCGGTCGAGCTTGCCGACGGGGGTCAGCGGGATGACGTCGAGCTCGGTCAGCGCGGTCGGGACCATGTGCGCGGGCAGCCCGGCCCTGGCGTGCGCGAACAACTCGTCGAGGTCGATGCGGGCACCCGGTGTGGCGTGCACGTAAGCAGCGAGAATCGTGGTGCCGTTGTCGAGTTCGTGCCCGACGGTGACGGCGAAGTCGACGCTGTCGTGCGCGGTGAGCACCGTGTCGATCTCGCCGAGCTCGATCCGGAACCCGCGCACCTTCACCTGGAAGTCGTTGCGGCCGACGAACTCCACGGCGCCGTCGGGGCGGCGCCGCACCAGGTCGCCGGTGCGGTACATGCGGCCACCCGCGGGGTCGAACGGATCGGTGACGAAACGCGCGGCGGTCAGCGCGGGCTGGTGGTAGTAGCCGCGGGCCAGGCCGTTGCCCGCGATGTAGAGCTCGCCGATCATGCCGTCGGGCACCCGCACCAGGCGCTCGTCGAGCACGTACTCGGTGACCCCGCGCAGGGGCGCGCCGAAGTTCATGGTGTCACCGACCACCAGCGGCGCGCTGATATTGGTGACGATGGTGGTCTCGGTCGGGCCGTAGCAGTCGTGGAAGCGGCGGGTACCGGTGGCCCAGCGGCGGATCAGGTCCGGCGGGCAGGCTTCGCCGCCGGTGGTCACCATCGCGAGATCGTCCAGACCGGCCGGGTCGAGCCCGGCCAGCGCGGCGGTGGTGATGAACATGTGCGTCACCGCGTCGCGGCGCAGCACCTCGGCCAGTTCGTGGCCGCCGAGGATGCCGGCGGGCACGATCACCATGGTGGCCGCGGCGCTCACGGCCATCAGCAGTTCCAGCACGGCGCCGTCGAACGAGGGCGAGGCGAAATGCAGGGTGCGCGAGGTCGGTTCGACACCGTAGTGGGTGCGCTGCTCGGCGCAGTAGCCCGCCAGACCGGCGTGGGTCACCGCGACGCCCTTGGGCAGACCGGTGGAGCCGGAGGTGTACACCACGTAGGCGGGGTGGGTCAGGCGCAGCGGGCGCACGCGATCGGCGAAGGTCACCGGGTCGCCGGGCTGCTCCTCGACCGCGCCGCGCACGGCGGGGTCGTCCAGGCACAGCCAGTCCAGGCCCGCGGGCAGCCGGTCCAGCTCGGCGCTGCTCGACAGCCCGGCCACCGCGCCGGAATCGGCGAGCATGTGCTCGACGCGGGCGCGCGGATAGTTGGGGTCGACCGGCAGGAAGGCCGCACCGGCCTTGGTGATCGCCCACATGGCCAGCACCGAGGCAGGCGAGCGCGGCAGCCCGACGGCGACCACGTCCTCCGGGCCGATACCGCGCGCGATCAGCAGCCGGGCCAGCCGGTTGGCGCGCTCGTCGAGTTCGGCGTAGGTCAAGCGCACCGGCTCGGACACGCCGTCGTCCCAGGTCAGCGCGAGACCGCCCGGATTGGATTCCACCGCGACGGACAGCAGTTGCGGCAGCGACTTTCCGCGCTGCCGGGCACGGGCACCGGACGCCCGAGACGCCCGGGTCACGCCAGTCCCCTCCGTTCGAGCGTGAGGACTAGCCGCTGCCCGGTCATGCGCTTTCCACCTATCCATCCATGCCGATCACCGCGCGCCGCTGCTGCGGCACTCCGGCGTCGCCGATCATCTCACCCAGCGCCACGATCGTCGCGCCCGCGCCATCCCCGGGTGCGGCCACCGCGACCGCCGCCTCGGTGAACACGTGACTCACCTCGTCCTCGCCGTCGTCGGGCGAGAGCACCACCGTCGCGCCCGCGATACCCGCGGCCACGATCTCCAGCACCGCGGCCACCGAATCCGGCCGCCCCGCGGCCCGGGTCCGCGACTCGAAGTTCAGCCCGGTGCGCTGGCCCACCCGTTCGGCGGCCCCGGCCAGCTCGTCGTAGCTGAGCGTGCGGCCGCCGCCGACGAAGGCCACATCGTCGCCACGCAGCGCACGGGTGCGGTGCGCGTAGCCGATCGGGCGCGGCGACTCGGCGGCCAGTTCGGCCTCGAGCGCCGGGTCGGCCAGGTCGTACCAGTCCAGGCCGTCGGGAACATCATAGATGTCCAGCGTCAGACCGAGTTTCACCTCCAGGCCGTGTGGCAGCTGGGCGTCGAGCCGGGCCAGCGGGACCACCGCCGCGCCGGCCTTGAGCACCGCCCAGGTCGCGATCGCCGCCTGCACACCCCGGTCCAGCCGCACCGCGACACCGGTGCCGGGGCCCGCACCGCGCGCGATGAGCGAGCGGGCCAGTTGCGAAGAGCGGGCGTCGAATTCGTAGTAGGGCAGCTCGGTGCCGCCCAGGTCGAGGGCGGGTGCCTCCGGGTCCTCCTCGACGGCCGAGGCCAGTTCCTGGGCCAGGGCGGCGCCGTTGGCCGAGGGCACCGGCGCGTACGCCGCGGCGGTGAGTTCGCGTTCGCGCTGCTGGGCGTCGCGCAGGTCGATGTCGCCGATGCGCACCCGGGGATCGGCGGCCACCGCGTTGACGATCTCGGTGAGCCCGTGGGCGAACATCGTCACCGTCGGTTCGTCGAAAAGGTCGGTGGCGTAGGTGAACACGATGTTCACCTCGTCAGGTTCGCCCTGCTGGGTGAGCCGCGGTTCCACGTTCACCTGCAGGTCGAACTTGGCCGGGCGCGCGGCCAGGTCCATCGCCTCGATGGTGAGCCCGGGCAGCCGCAGCACCGGCGCCTCGTTGTTGTGGAACGAGAGCACCACCTGGAACAGCGGATTGTGCGAGACGGTGCCGGTGGGCGCCACCTCCTCGACGATCCGCTCGAACGGCAGGTCGGCGTGGGCGAAGGCGGCCAAGTCGACTTCGCGTGCGGCGGTGACCAATTCGTCGAACCCGCGCTGCGGTGAGACCTCGGTGCGCAGGGCCAGCGTATTGACGAACATGCCGACCAGGTCGTCGAGTTCCGGTTCGCCACGACCGGCGATCGGCGTACCGATCGTCACATCGGCACTGCCCGAGAGCCGGGCCAGCAGCACGGCCAGTGCCGCGTGCACCACCATGAACAGCGAGGCATTGTGCGCGCGGGCGATATCGGTGAGCCGCACGTGCACGTCGGCGGGCAGCGTGGTGGTCACGTCGGCGCCGCGCAGCGAGGCGTGCGGGGGCCGGGGATGGTCGTGCGGCAGTTCGACGGTGCCGGACTGCCCGGCCAGGGTGCGCCGCCAGAAATCCAGTTGCCTTGTGGCGGTGGACTCCTCGTCGGATTCGTCGCCGAGGACCGCGCGCTGCCACAGCGCGTAGTCGGCGTACTGCACCGGCAGCGGCGCCCAGCTGGGCGAGCGACCCTCGACCCTGGCGCGGTAGGCGATCACCAGGTCGCGGGCCAGCGGTGCCAGCGAGGCACCGTCGGCGATGATGTGCTGCACCACCACGGCCAGCACGTGTTCTTCCTCGGCCAGCGGGTCGTCGTCGGGCGCGGTGAACAGCCCGGCGCGCAACGGAACCCGTTCGGCCACATCGAAACCGCCTGCGAGCAACCGCATCACGCGCTCGCGCGGATCGTCGCACTCCTCCACCGGCAGACCGTTGGGCAGCACCGCGCTGACCGGCAGGATCTCCTGGTACGGCACGGCGTCGGGGCCGTCGGCCGGGAAGCGGGTGCGCAGCGCCTCGTGCCGTTCGAGCAGGTCGGCCACGGCGTAGCGCAGGGCGGAGGTGTCCAGCGCGCCGCGCAGGCGCAGCACCAGCGGGATGTTGTAGGCCGGGGAATCCGGGTCGATCCGGTTGAGCAGCCACATCCGCTGCTGGGCGGGCGAGAGCGGGACACGGCCACGCTCCTGCGCCGGGAGCAGCGGCGGGCGCGGGGCGGCGACCGCGCCCGGACGCACCCGGCTCGCCAGCGTGGCCACCGTGGGCGACTCGAACAGGTCGCGGACCACCAGGTCGGCGCCGAGGGCCTGGTCGATCCGGGCGATGGCCCTGGTCGCCAGCAGCGAGTTGCCGCCACGGTCGAAGAAGTTGTCGTCCAGGCCCACTTCGGGCACGCCCAGCAACGTCGCGAAGACCTCGGCGATGCTCAGCTCGATCGGTGTGGTCGGCGCCCGGAAGACGGTGGCGGCGGTGAACTCCGGCGCGGGCAGCGCGGCCTTGTCGAGCTTGCCGTTGGCGGTCATCGGCAGCCCGGCGACCACCACCACGGCGTCGGGAACCATGTAGCCGGTGAGAAAATCGGCGACGGCACCGCGCACCGCGACCGGATCGAGGGCGGCACCGGCCGCCGGGACGACATAGCCGATCAGCCGGTCCCCCGCGTGTTCGTCGGCGCGCACCACCACGGCGGCCTGGCCGACGCCGGGCACACCGAGCAGCGCGGCCTCGATCTCGCCGGGCTCGATCCGGAAGCCGCGCAGCTGCACCTGCTGGTCGCCGCGGCCGCCGTACTCGAGGGTCGGGGTGCCGCGGAAGCCGATCCAGCGACCGAGGTCGCCGGAGCGGTAGCGGCGGGCACCGGGCGGGCCGAACGGGTCGGCCACGAACCGGGTGGCGGTGAGTCCCGGCTTGCCGAGGTAGCCGCGGGTGACCTGGTTGCCCGCGATGTAGAGCTCCCCGGCCACGCCGAAGGGCACCGGCCGCAGCCGGTCGTCGAGCACGGCCACCGACAGTCCGGGCAGCGACCGGCCGATCAGGCTGCCGGGCAGCTCCACCGGCGCGCCGTCGGCGTCGGCGGGGCGCGGGGTGATGGCCATGTGCGAGACGTGCACGGTGGTCTCGGTGATGCCGTACATGTTCACCAATTGCGGTGCGCCCGGCCCGAATCCGTAGCGGTCGTACCAGCGGTTGAGCTTGCGCGGGTCCAGCGCCTCGCCACCGAAGATCACATAGCGCAGCGCCAGCGGCGCGGCACCGGCGGCCTGGGCGGCCCGGTCGGCCTCGTCGAGCTGGGCGAACGCGGTGGGGGTCTGGCTCAGCACCGTCACCCGTTCGCGGGCCAGCAGCTCACGGAACTCGATCGGCGAGCGCGAGGTGAGATGGTCGACCACCACCACCGACGAGCCACCGGCCAGCGCGCACCACAGCTCCCAGATGGAGAAGTCGAAGGCGACCGAGTGGAACACCGTCCACACGTCGGATTCGTCGAAGGTGAACAGCAATTGGGTGTTGGCGAACAGTTCCAGCACATTCCGGTGACTCACCGCCACGCCCTTGGGCAGGCCGGTGGACCCGGAGGTGTAGATGACGTAGGCGAGGTGGTCCGGCCGCAGCGGCGCGCGCCGCTCCTGCGGACGCACCGGCGCGGTGGAATGCGCCGACCGCTCGTCGAGCAGCACCACCGGCAGCCCGGCGGCGGGCACCCGGTCCAGCTCGGACGAGGTGGTCAGCAGCACAGTCGGTTTCGCGTCGGCGAGGATGTACTCGAGGCGCTGGGCCGGGTAGCTCGCGTCGATCGGCAGATATCCCGCGCCCGCGAGCAGCACCGACAGCAGCGCCACCGGAAGTTCCTCGGTGCGCGGAACGGCCACGGCCACCAGGGTTTCCGGGCCCGCGCCGTGGGCGATGAGGGCCCGTGCGAGCGCCGAGGCCCGGCCGAGCAGTTCGGCGAAACTCAGCGAGTACTCCCCCGCGCGCACGGCGACGGCGTCGGGCCGCTGCTGGGCCTGCGCGGTGATCAAATCGGCCAGCGTGACCTCGGGCACCGCCATGCCCGGCGAATCCCCTTCGCGCAGTACCAGTTCGCGCTCACCGGGCGCGAACACGTCGATGTCGCCGACGGGGGCGGCCGGGTCGGCGACCACGGCGGCGAGCACCCGTGACCAGCGGTCGGCGAAATCGGCCACGGTGGCGCGGTCGAACAGATCGGTGGCGTAGACGAACGAGACCGCCATGCCCTGTGGGGCACCGTCGGCGCCGATGTGCTCGGCCAGCTCCACCTGCAGGTCGAACTTGGCCAGCGGCACCGTGAAGTCCGCGCCGGACACCGCCAGACCGGGCAGTGCCAGGTCGGTGCGGGCCAGGTTCTGGAAGGTGAGCATCACCTGGAACAGCGGGTGCCGGGCGGTCGAGCGCACCGGTTCCAGCAGTTCGACCAGGCGCTCGAAGGGCACGTCGGCGTGGCCGAAGGCGGCCAGGTCACCGGCCCTGACCTCGGTGAGCAGATCGGTGAAGCGGGTGCCGGGGTGTACCTCGGTGCGCAGCACCAGCGTGTTGACGAACATGCCGATCAGCTCGTCGAGCGCCTGCTCGCCGCGCCCGGCCACCGGCGTGCCGATGGCGATGTCGCGGGTGCCGGAGAGCCGGGCCAGCAGCAGCGCCAGCGCCGTGTGCACCACCATGAACAGCGTGGCGTTGTGTTCGCGGGCCAGCGCGGCCAGCCCGGCGTGCACCGAGGCGGGCACCTGGATGTTCATCGTGGCGCCGCGGCGGCTGGCCACGGCGGGCCGCGGGCGGTCGGCCGGCAGGTCGAGCTGCTCGGGCAGGTCCGCCAGCGTCGAGCGCCAGAAGGCCACCTGGGCGGCCAGCAGCGCCCTCGGGTCGTGCTCGGCGCCGAGCAGCTCGCGCTGCCACAGCGTGTAGTCGGCGTACTGCACCGGCAGCGGCGGCCACTGCGGCGCGCCCCCGCCGCGGCGCTCGGCGTAGGCGGTGAGCAGATCGCGCGTCAGCGGCGCGAAGGAGAACCCGTCGGCGGCGATATGGTGCACCACGCACACCACCACGTGCTCGGTCGCAGCGCTCGATGGCGCCGCGTCCGAGTGCCCTGCGTGGTCACGCTCCGCTACCGCCTCCGGGCCCGCCGGACGCGACGCAGAAAGTACCAGCACCCGCACCCGCACCGGCGGCCGCGCGGTGACGTCGAACCCCGTCAGCGCCGCGGCGGCGATGGCCTCGGTGACCTCGCTCTCCGCGACCTCGACGACCTCGAACTCCGGCGCGGCGGCCGGATCGCCCGCGGCCAGCACCACCTGGTGGCCCTCGCCGTCGAGCACGGTGTCGGTGGGGACGCCGTCGTACACCGGGTAGACGGTGCGCAGCACCTCGTGCCGGGTCACCAGGTCGGCGACGGCGGCCTGCAGCGCGGGCAGGTCGATGCGCCCGGACAGGCGCACGGCGACCGGGATGTTGTCCACCGCCGAGGCGGGATCGAAGCGGTTGAGGAACCACATCCGCTGCTGCGCGTAGGACAGCGGCACCACCGCCGGGCGCGGGCGCGGGGTGAGCGCGAGTGCCCGGGCCGAGGCCCGCTGCTGCTCGGCCCTGGTGGCCAGTCCGGCGACCGTCGGCGCCTCGAACACCGCCTGCACCGGCACCCGCACGTCGAGCGCGGCCCCGATCCGGGCCACCGCCTGCGCGGCCAGCAGCGAGTCGCCGCCGAGTTCGAAGAAATCGTCGTCGGCACCGACCCGCCCCGCGCCGTCGCGCAGCAACAGCGCGGCGAACACATCGGCGACCACCTGTTCGGCGGGCGTCGCGGGCGCGCGGAAGCCACGCACGGTGAACACCGGCGTCGGCAACGCGGCGCGATCGAGCTTGCCCACCGAGGTCAGCGGCAGCGCGTCGAGCACCATGATGACGGCCGGAACCATGTACGCAGGCAGCGATTCGGCGAGGAACTCCGCGAGCGCGCCGGTGTCGACGGAGTGGCCGACGCGCGGCAGCACATACGACACCAGCCCGGTCGCCCCCGAGGGCATGGCCTTGCCGAGGGTCACCGCGTAGTCGAGATCGGGGTGCGCGGTGAGCGCGTTGTCGATCTCGCCCAGCTCGATCCGGAACCCGCGCACCTTCACCTGGAAGTCGGTGCGGCCCAGGTATTCCAGGCTGCCTTCCGGCTCGAGCCTGCGCACCAGATCGCCGGTGCGATACAGCCTGCCCGCGCCGAACGGCGAGGCGACGAAACGTTCCGCGGTGAGCCCCGGCCTGCCCAGATAGCCCTGCGCGAGCGCGGGCCCGGACAGATACAGCTCGCCGACGACACCCGCCGGCACCGGCCGCAGCCGCGCGTCGAGCACGTAGAGGCCCATGCCGGGGATCGCGGTGCCGATGGTGATCGGCGCGTTCGCCCGCAGCGGGCGGGTACTGGTGGCCAGGATGGTGGCCTCGGTCGGCCCGTAGCCGTTGTAGAAGGCCCGCGCGTCGGTGGCCCAGCGGCCGACCAGTTCCGGACCGAACCGGTCACCGGCCACGACGACCGCGCGCAGATCCGGCAGCCCGGCCGGATCGACCGACTCCAGCGCGCCCGGGGTGATCAGCAGATGGGAGATCCGTTCGCGGCGCAGCAGATCCGACAGCTCGAAGCCGCCGAAGATCCGCGGCGGCGAGATCACCAGGGTGGCGCCGGTCGCGAAAGCCAGCAGCAGCTCCAGCACGGAGACGTCGAAGTTCGGCGAGCACACATGCAGCACACGCGAATCCGGCTCGACCCCGTAGTGCTCGCGTTCGGCGGCGACCAGTGCGGCGAGGCCGGTGTGGGTCACCACCACGCCCTTGGGCTTGCCGGTGGACCCGGAGGTGTAGATGACGTAGGCCGGGTGCCGCTCGTCGATCGGCCGCAGCCGGTCGGCGTAGCTCACCGCGTGCGCCTGCCGCGCGGCGATGCGCTCGGCGACCACCGGATCGTCGAGTTCGATCCAGTACAGACTGGTGCCCAGCAGCGCGCGGTGCGCGGCGGTGGTGAGCCCCAGCACGGCACCGGAGTCGGCGACGATGTGCGCGATCCGCTCGCCGGGATAGGCCGGATCCACCGGCACATAGGCGGCACCGGTCTTGGCCACGGCCCAGACCGCGAGCACCGATTCGATCGAACGGGCGATCGCCACGGCGACCACGTCACCGGCGCCGACACCACGGTCGATCAGCTCACGGGCCAGCCGGGAGGATTGTTCGTCGAGCTCGCGATAAGTGAGTTCCCGTTCACCACCGGGCATCCCGGTGGGGTTGTAGCGAACAGCTATCGACCCGGCCGCGGATTCGACGGCGGCCGTGAGCAACTGGCCGAACAATGTACCGGTAGGACGACGCCTACCGGTGCGGCCAGAGCGGCGGGAGTTTTCCACAGACCAATACACCTCTCGCGTCCGGCGGGCCGATTCGGACACAGCATAGCCACACCTACCTTGCTACCGCCGACCGTCGCCGAGGTGTGCGCCACGACACACCAACTCTCTCGAAACGAAATCGTAATCCCCCGGCGACCCGTTACGGGCCGCTATCCGACTACCGCTCGAAAAGGGCGAGGACCTGCGCCGTTACCGGGCCGATCGTGGCCGATGCCACGGGTGAGAGCAGTTCGTTATGACCGGAGTCCACCGGATGATCGGTGATGACCCCACTGATATGGGCCCGCCAGCGCGAGGCGCCGCCGCGTAGCGCCGCCGGATCGCGCAGGGCGGTGAAGTAGGTGAGATCACCGTCGTATCGGGTCGGCGACAGTTCGGTCACCGCCGCCACCGTGTGCAACGCGCCGCGATACATGCCGACGAACTGCTCGCGCGAGATCGGGAGGTCCGCGGCCAGTGTGGCGTGCAGCGCGCCGACGGCCTCGTCGCTCAGCTCGGTGAGCCGGTCGGCGGCGGGCAGTTGGTGATCCGGGATTCCCAGCTCGATCAGGGCGTGGCGCAGCTCGTCCCGGAAGCCGGTCAGGTCGGCGCCGGGGACGCTGTCGAGCATGGTCAGCGAGGCCACCGTTTCCCCCTCGGCCTGGAGCCGGGTGGCGACCGCCTGGGCGAGCACACCGCCCAGCGACCAGCCGAGCAGATGGTAGGGCCCGTGGGGCTGCGCGCCACGGATCTCGGCCAGGTACCGGTCGACCAGTTCACCGGCCGAGGCGGGCCGGAAATCGGGGTCGCTCAGCGCCGGGGACTGGATGCCGATGATGGGCTGGTCGGCGGGCAGGTGCGGTTCGAGGCTCGCGTAGGCCCACGCCAGGCCCGAGACGGGATGCAGGCACAGCAGTGGCGGGCGGTCGCCGCCCGCGCGGATCGGCAGCACCACGGCGAGTGCGGCGGCCAAGTCGCGCGCACCCGCGTGTTCGTCGCCGACGCGGGCGGCCAGCCCGGCCACGGTCGGGTCGACGAAGAAGGCGGCCACGGTGAGTTCGGCGCCGGTGCGCTCGCGCAGCAGGTGCACCACGCGCGTCGCCAGCAGGGAGTTGCCGCCGAGGGCGAAGAAGTCGTCGTCGAGGCCGGGCCGTTCGGCGCCGAGGACCTCGGTGAACACCGTGGCGACGGCGATCTCGTCCGCGCTCTCCGGCGCCCGGTAGCTGCGGGGTTCGAGCGCGGGCACGGGCAGTGCCGCGCGGTCGAGTTTGCCGTTGGCGTTGAGCGGCAGGTGCCCCAGCACGACGAACGCGGCGGGCACCATGTAAGACGGGAGCACCTGCGCCACAGCCGCTTTCACGGTACTCACGGACAGACCGGCGCTGGATTCGGGCACGACGTAGGCGACCAACCGGTCACCGAGTCGCGCGTCGGTCTGCGCGATGACGGCGGCCTGCGCGACCCGCGGTACGGCCAGCAACGCGGCTTCGATCTCGCCGAGCTCGATCCGGAAACCACGGATCTTCACCTGGAAGTCGGTGCGGCCCCGGTATTCCAGTTCGCCGTCGGCGGTCCAGGCCACCAGGTCGCCGGTGCGGTACATACGGGCCGATGCGGCGAACGGGTCGGCGACGAAGCGGTCGGCGGTGAGATCGGGACGCGCGAAGTAACCGCGGGCCAGCTGCTCACCCGCCAGATAGAGCTCGCCCGAGACACCGACCGGCACCGGACGCAGACGCGCGTCGAGGACATAGACGCGACTGTTCCATTCGGGCGCGCCGATCGGAACCGTTGTGCGGTCCTTCGCGGTGACGCGGTGATCGGTGATGGAGACCGCCGCTTCGGTGGGGCCGTAGAGATTGTGCAGCGCGGCGGTGTTGCTGTCGAGGAACCGCTGGGCGGTCGCGGCGGGCAGCGCCTCGCCGATGGCGAGCACGCGACGCAGCGAATCCGGCAGGGCGCCACCGGCTTCGGTGAGCAGGGCATCGAGCATGGACGGCACGACATGCAGCGTGGTGACCGCCTGCCGGGCCAGCGTCCGCACCAGATACGCCGGGTCGCGATGCCCGTCGGGCGCCGCGATGACGAGCCGTCCACCACACACCGTCGCCGACCAGAACTCCCACACCGAGAGATCGAAGGTCGCGGCGGTCTTCAACAGCACCGAGTCGTCGCGACCGAGACCGAAACGGTCTGTCTTCCACCGCAGTTGGTTGACGATCGCGCCGTGCGACACGGCGACACCCTTGGGCTTGCCGGTCGAGCCGGACGTGAAGATCACGTAGGCCGTGTTCTCCGGCCGCAGCACACCCCGCCGCTCGTGCGCGGCGATCGGCGTGCCCGCGATCCCGGCCGGCTCGACCGCATCGATGACGACCACAGGCGCGGCACCCGCCACGGCCGGGTCTGCACCGAATCCGTCGCGTGTGGTCGTCAGGACGCGGACCGGCGCGGCGGTGTCGAGGATGTGGGCGATGCGGTCGGCGGGCTGGTCGGGGTCGATCGGCACATAGGCCGCGCCCGCCTGGGTCACCGCGTACATGGCGACGACCAGATCGGTCGATCGCCGGATGGCCAGGGCGACGCGGTCTTCCACGCCGACGCCCTGGGCGATCAGGTGCCGGGCCAGCCGGTTCACCCGGTCGGCGAAGTCGCCGTAGGTGAATTCGGTGCCGTCGGGATCGACCACGGCGACCCGGGTCGGTTGGGTGGCGGCGGTGTCCGCGAAGAGGTCGGCCAGGGTGGCCGGAGCGACGGGGTGATCAGTCGCGTTCCAGCCGTGCAGGATTCGCTCGCGCTCGGTATCCGAGAGCAGTTCGAGTTCGTCGACGGGGCGCTCGGGTGCGGTGGCGACGGCGGCCAGCACCCGGGCGAAGCGGTCGGCGTAGCTCTGGGCGGTGGCCTCGTCGAAAAGGTCGGTGGCGTAGGTGAACACACCGCTGATGCCCTGGGCGATGCCGTCGGCGTCGTAGTGGTCGGCGACGATGGCGTGCAGGTCGAACTGCGAGACTGCCAGGTCGACGTCGACCGCCTCGACCGCCGCCTGCCCCAGTTCGAGGCCGGTGCGGGTGAGGTTCTGGAAGGACATCCCCACCTGGAACAGCGGGTGCCGGGCCGTGGAGCGGGCCGGGTTGATCGCCTCGACCAGCCGCTCGAAGGGCAGGTCGGCGTGGGCGAAGACCTGTAGGTCGATATCGCGCTGGCGGGCCAGCAGGTCGGCGAAGGGCTCACCGGGAGTGAGGGTGGTGCGGAAGACGAGGGTGTTGACGAACATGCCGATCAGGTCGTCGAGCGCGGCCTCACCGCGCCCGGCGATCGGGGTGCCGATGGCGAGATCGTCGGTGCCCGCCAGCCGGGCCAGGGTCACCGCGAGCGCGGTGTGCACCACCATGAACAGCGTGGCGCCCTGTTCCCGGGCCAGCGCCACCAGCGCGCGATGGGTCTCGGCGTCGATCTCGACGGGCACGCGCCCGCCCGCGAAGGACTGTACGGCCGGGCGCGGCCGGTCGGCGGGCAGGTCCAGCTGGTCGGGCAGCCCGGCCAGCGCCTCGCGCCAGTAGGCCAGCTGCGCCGAGGCCAGCGAGTCCGGATCGTCTTCGCTGCCGAGCAGCGCGCGCTGCCACAGCGCGTAGTCGGCGTACTGCACGGGCAGCGGTGCCCAGTCCGGCGCGGCACCGGCCGCGCGGGCGCCGTAGGCGAGCATGAGGTCGCGGGTCAGCGGGGTCAGCGAGGAACCGTCACCGGCGATGTGGTGCACGACCACGGCCAGCACCGATTCGTCGTCGCTGAGCTGGAACAGCGCCACCCGCACCGGCACCTGGCCGCGCACATCGAACCCGGACGAGCCGAGTTCGTGGGTGGCGGCGGTGAGCTGGTCGGCGGTGATCCGCCGCACCTCGAGCCGCGGCGTGGCGTCGGAGGCGGCCAGCACCTGCTGCACCGGCCCGTCGTCGGTCTCGGGGTAGATGGTGCGCAGCGTCTCGTGCCGGGCGACCAGATCGCCCACCGCGGCCCGCAGCGCCTCGACATCGATCGCCCCGTCGAGCCGCACGGCCATCGGGATGTTGTAGGCCACCGAGCCGGGATCGAACTGGTTGAGGAACCACATCCGCTGCTGGGCCAGCGAGAGCGGGACGCGCTCCGGCCGTTGCGCCGCCACCAGCGCGGGCCGCGCCCCGGCTCCGGCGGTCTCGGTGAGCCGCTGGGCCAGCGCGCCCACCGACGGCACCTCGAACAGCAGCCGGACCGGGAAGTCGGTGTCGAGCGCGGCGCCGAGGCGCGCGGCGACCTGGGTGGCCAGCAGGGAGTTGCCGCCGAGGGCGAAGAAGTCGTCGTCGAGGCCCAGCGTCGCGTCCTCGGCCAGGTCGAGCACCTGCGCGAAGGTCCCGGCGACGATCTGCTCCACCGGTGTGGTCGGCGCCCGGAACTCGGCGTGCTCGAGCACCGGTTCGGGCAGCGCCCGCCGGTCCAGCTTGCCGACCGGGGTCAGCGGGATGGTGTCCAGCGGCATGATCACCGTGGGCACCATGTGCGCGGGCAGGCTGCGTTCCGCGACTGCGACGAGTGCGGCCGGGTCGACGGTGGCACCCGGCGCGGCATGCACGTAGGAGACGAGAATCGTGGCGCCGCTGTCGAGTTCGTGTCCCACGGTGGCGGCGAAGTCCAAGCTCTCGTGACTCGACAGCACCGCGTCGATCTCGCCGAGCTCGATCCGGAAACCACGGATCTTCACCTGGAAGTCGTTGCGGCCCACGTATTCCAGTGCGCCGTCGGCGGTCCAGCGCACGAGGTCACCGGTGCGGTAGAGCCGGGAACCGGCCGGGTCGAACGGGTTGGCGACATAGCGCGACGAGGTCAGGCCGGGGCGGGCGTGGTAGCCGCGGGTCAGCTGGGCGCCGGTGATGTAGAGCTCGCCGGTGACGCCGGGCGGCACGGGCCCGAGCCGGTCGTCGAGGACGTATTCGGCGACGCCACCGATCGGCCCGCCGATGGTCAGCGGGTCGCCGGGCTTCAGCGGCACACTGATAT
This sequence comes from Nocardia sp. NPDC004415, assembly GCF_053602435.1. Taxonomy (NCBI): domain Bacteria; kingdom Bacillati; phylum Actinomycetota; class Actinomycetes; order Mycobacteriales; family Nocardiaceae; genus Nocardia; species Nocardia sp. NPDC004415. The sequence continues at coordinate 20,798 of NZ_JBSGDP010000025.1, read as the reverse complement.
TCGTGACGATGGTGGTCTCGGTCGGCCCGTAGACATTGTGGAACTCCCGCAGGGTCCCGTCGGCCAGCGGAACGGCCCAGCGCCGCAACAGATCCGGCGGACACGCCTCACCGCCGACGGCTACCACCCGGAAGTCGTCGAGTCCGGCCGGATCGATCGAGGCCAGCGCGGCGGGGGTGATGAACGCGTGGCTCACCCGTTCGCGGCGCAGCAGCGCGGCCAGGTCGTCGCCGCCGAATACGCTCGGGTCGACGATCACCATGGTCGCGGCCGCGCCGACCGCCAGCAGCAGTTCCAGCAGCGACGCGTCGAACGACGGCGAGGCGAAATGCAGGGTGCGCGAATCGGCTTCGACGCTGTAGAGCCTGCGCTGTTCCGCGCAGAACGGTGCCAGCCCGGCCTGGCTCACCGCGACACCCTTGGGCAGGCCGGTGGAGCCGGACGTGTAGATGATGTAGGCCAGATCCTCCGCGCGCACCGGACGCAACCGGTCGGCATTGGTGATCGGTTCGCCGGAGACCTCATCGAGCAGCGCCTCGGCCCGCGCACCGTCGATGGCCAGCCAGTCGACCTCGGTGGGCAGCCGGTCGGCGACGGCGGTAACAGTCAGACCGAACACGGCGCCGGAGTCGGTCACCATGTGCGACACGCGATCCGGCGGATAGTTCGGGTCTACTGGCACGAAACCGGCACCCGTCTTGGTGACCGCCCAGACCGCCAGCACCGACTCGATCGAACGCGAGATGCCCAGGGCCACCAGGTCGCCCGCGCCGATGCCGCGCGCGATGAGCAGGCGCGCGATCCGGGTGGACCGCTCGTCGAGTTCGGCGTAGGTGCGGCTGTCGATGGTGCGGGTGGCGTCGGCGAGGACGACGGCGGTGGCGTCGGGAGCGGTCTCCACAGCGGTGGCGAGCACCTGCGCCAGGGTGGTCACCCGGGGCCGCCGCGTGCGCACCGGTCGGGTCCGTGCCGGTCGTGTCATTGCTGTTCCACCTCACCCATCACCGAAACTTGTTGCGCGCGGGCAGGATCAGGCGACCGGCGCGCGCAGTTCTCCGAGTACCAGGACCACCTCGGCCGGGCCGGGGTCGGCCGGGGCCGCGTCGTCGGCGATCACGGCCCGCAGGTCCTCGAGGTCCGTGGTGTCGATCGCCTCCAGCGCGGCGCGGTCACCGAACAGGTGGCTCACCCATTCCTCCGCGAGTGCCGCCGAACTCGCCAGCACCATCGACGCACCGGCCACACCGGCCGCGACCGGCTCCACCAGGGCGGCGAAGCTGTCGGCGGCGCCGTTGCCGAAGGTGCGCGACTCGTAGGTCAGCTCGGCGTCGGCGCGCACCCGCGCACCGGCGGTGGCGAGTTCGTCGTAGCTGCGCACGCCGTCGGCGCCGACGAAGGCCGGGTCGCCGCCGCGCAGCGCCCTGGTGCGATCGGCGTAGGTCACCGGTCGCGCGGACTGGGTGGACAGTTCGGTCCGCACCGCCGCGTCGTCGAGGACCACCCAGTCGATCTCCCCGCCGGGCGCGCTACCCAGGGTGATGCCGATCTTGGCGCACGGCTCACCGATGGCCCGCCCATCCGGCACCGGCACCACGGCCGCACCGGACTTGAGCACGGCCCAGACGGCGACCGCCCAGTCCACGCCACGCGGAAGATCCAGCGCCACACCGGTTCCTGGCCCGAAGCCACGGCCGATCAGCAGCCGGGCCAGCCGCGAGGAGCGGGTGTCGAGCTGCTCGAAGGTCAGCGATTGCTCGCCCCACACCAGCGCCGGGCCGTCCGGATCGTCCTCGGCCGCCGCGGCGAACGCCTGGGCGAGGGTGGTGCCACCGGTCGGCGCGCTCGCGGCGGCGGCCTGTTCGGGTCCACCGAGCAGCCGGGCGCGTTCCTGCTCGTCGAGGATGTCGATATCGCCGATACACAGCTGCGGGTCGGCGGCGACCGCGGTCAGGATGCGGGCGAAGCGCGTGCCGAGCGTGCGCACGGTGGCCTCGTCGAACAGGTCGGTGGCGTAGTTGAACAGCGTCACCAGCTCGTCGGGCTCGCCGGCCGCGGTGAAGCGCGGTTCCACGTCGACCTGCAGATCGAACTTGGCCGCCACCGCGGTCTCCAGCGCCGTCACGGTGAGGCCAGGCAGTTCCAGCGCGGCGGCCTCGTTGTTGCTGAAGGTCAGCGCCACCTGGAACAGCGGGTTGTGCGCGCTGCCCTTGCCCGGCGCGACGACCTCGACGACCCGCTCGAACGGCAGGTCGGCGTGGGCGAAGGCGCCCAGGTCGGTGTCGCGGGCCAGGTCGACGGCCTCGTCGAAGGACCCGGCCGGGTCCAGCGGCGTGCGCAGGGTCAGCGTGTTGACGAACATGCCGACCAGCTCGTCGAGCGCGCGCTCGCCACGACCGGCGACCGCCGTGCCGATGGCGATGTCGGAGGTGCCGGAGAGCCGGGCCAGCAGCACGGCCAGCGCCGCGTGCACGACCATGAACAGCGACGACTTGTGTTCGCGGGCAAGCTGATTCAGCCGCGCGTGCACCTCGGCGGGCAGCCGTAGTTCGGTGGTGGCGCCGCGCAGCGTCGGGACCGCAGGACGCGGCCGGTCCTGCGGCAGTTCCAGCAGCGGCGGCAGGCCGGCCAGCTGCTCGCGCCAGTAGTCGAGCTGTGCGGCCGCGCCCGAGCCGGGCTCGTCGTCGGCGCCGACCACCTCGCGCTGCCACAGCGCGAAATCGGCGTACTGCACCGGCAGCGGGGTCCAGGCCGGGGCCTGCTGCCTGGCGCGGGCCACGTAGGCGGTCATCAGGTCGCGGGCCAGCGGTGCCAGTGAGGCGCCGTCGGCGGAGATGTGGTGCACCACGAACACCAGCAGCCAGTCGGCGGCCGAGCCGTCGGTGAGCAGCCGTACCCGCAGCGGCACGTCCTTCGTCACGTCGAAACCGGCCTCGGCCAGCTCGGCGACCCTGGTCAGCACCTCGGTGGTGGTCTCCACCGCGAGCCCGTCGGGCAGCACCTCGGCGACCGTGCGGATCTCCTGCACCGGGTTGCCGTCGACGGCCGGGAACCGCGTGCGCAGCGACTCGTGCCTGCCGAGCACATCGAGCACCGCCGCGTCGAGGGCGGCGACATCGAGTTCGCCGGTCAGGCGCAGCGCGAAGGGGATGTTGTAGGAGCCGGAGGCCGGGTCGAGCTGGTTGAGCACCCACATGCGCTGCTGGGCCAGCGACAGCGGAATCCGTTGCGGCCGTTCGGCAGCCACCAGCGCGGGCCGGGCGGCACCGGCGGCCGCGCCGATCCGGGCAGCCAGGGCCGTCACCGTGGGCGCCTCGAACAGGTCGCGGATGGTGATGTCGGCGTCGAGTGCCTCGTTGATCCGGGCGATGGCGCGGGTGGCCATGAGCGAGTTGCCGCCGAGCGCGAAGTAGTCGTCGTCGGCGCCGACGCGGCCCATGCCGAGCAGTTCGGCGAACACGCCCGCCACGATCTCCTCGGCGGGAGTGGCGGGGGCGCGGAACTCGCCCGCGGTGAAGGTCGGAGCGGGCAGGGCCTTGCGGTCGAGCTTGCCGCTGGTGTTGAGCGGGAACTCGGCCAGCGACACCAGCGCGGCCGGAATCATGTACTTGGGCAGCGATTCCCCGATGGCCGCCAGCAGCGGCGCCTGCTCGATCTCGGCACCCGGCTTGGGCACCACATAGGCGACCAGCTGCTCACCGGCCGCCGAATCGGCGACGATCGCGACGGCCTGGCTGACCTCGGGCTGGGCCAGCAGTGCGGTCTCGATCTCGCCGAGCTCGATGCGCTGACCGCGGAACTTCACCTGGAAGTCGGTGCGGCCCAGGTATTCCAGCACGTGCGTGTCGTCGGCCGGGGTGCGCCAGACGACGAGGTCACCGGTGCGGTACATGCGCGCGCCGGGCTCGAAGGGGTTGGCCACGAACCGATCCGAGGTGAGATCCGGCCGGGCGACATATCCGCGCGCGAGCTGGTCACCGGCGAGATACAGCTCGCCGACCACCCCGGACGGAACCGGGCGCAGCCGCGCGTCCAGCACGTAGACTTGAGTGTTCCACTGCGGCACACCGATCGGCACCGAACCGCGATCGGTCGCACCGGCGGGCCAGTAGGTCACCGACACGGCCGCCTCGGTGGGGCCGTACAGGTTGTGCACCTGCGCGGTGGACACCGCCCGCAGCGCCTCGACCGTCTCCGGCGGCAGCGCCTCGCCGATGGCGAACACGTCCCGCAGCGTGGGGATCGAACCCGCGGCGGTGTGCGCGGCGAACACGGTGAGCATCGACGGCACGAAATCCGTCACCGTGACGCTCTGGGCGGCAATGGTTTCGGCGATGTAGGCCGGGTCGCGGTGTCCGTCGTGGGTGGCCACCACCAGCTTGGCGCCGGTGCGCAGCGGCATGAAGTAGCCCCACAGCGACACGTCGAAGGTGGTGGCGGTCTTCTGCAGGTACACATCGCCCGGGCCCAGCGGGTACTCCGCGAGCATCCAGGCGGTCTGGTTGTCGATGGCCGCGTGCGAGACCGCGACGCCCTTGGGACGGCCGGTCGAGCCCGAGGTGAAGATGACATAGGCCGGGTGCCGCGGCAGCACCGGGCGCAGCAGCTCGGCGGCGGTCAGCGGCGCGGCGGAGAAGTCTTCCAGAGCGGCGGTATCCATGGTGATCACCGGTGTACCGGCGGGCACCTCGACAGCGTCGGCGGTGGTGGTGAGCACGCACACCGGCTGCGCGGTGTCGAGGATGTGGGCGATGCGCTCGGCCGGGTGGTCCGGGTCCAGCGGTACGTACGCGCCACCGGCGGTGACGATGGCGTACATGCCGACCACCAGGTCCAGCGAGCGCCGCACGGCCAGGCCGACCAGCGATTCCGCGCCGACCCCGCGCCCCACCAGCAGCCGGGCCAGCCGGTTCACCCGCTCGTCGAACTCGCGGTAGGTGAGTTCGGTGTCCTCGTAGGCGATCGCGACGGCATCGGGGTGCGCGCTCACGGCCGCGCGGTAGCCGTCGAGCAGCAGCGCCGAGGGCAGTTCGTGCGCGGTGTCGTTCCAGCGCACCAGGATTCGTTCGCGCTCGGCGGGCCCGAGCAGCTCGATCGCGCCGACCGGGCGGGCCGGATCGGCGACGACCTGGGTGAGCAGGCGCACCAGCCGGTCGGCGAAACCGGCGACGGTGGCCTCGTCGAACAGGTCGGTGGCGTAGGTGAACGCGGCCGAGACGCCGTCGGCGACCCCGGCGGTCTCCAGCGGCACCATGGTCAGTTCCAGATCGAACTTCGCGAACGGCGTGGCCAGATCGACCCCGGCGACGGTGAGGCCGGGCAGCTGCAGTTCGGTATTGGCCAGGTTCTGGAAGGTGAGCATCACCTGGAACAGCGGGTGCCGCGCCATGGACCGGGCCGGATCGAGCAGTTCGACCAGGCGCTCGAACGGCACATCGGCGTGGCCGAAGGCCGCCACATCGGTGGTGCGGACCGTGCCGAGCAGCTCGTCGAAGCTGCGGGCCGGGTCGACCTCGGTGCGCAGCACCAGCGTGTTGACGAACATGCCGATCACGTCGTCGAGCACGGCCTCACCGCGCCCGGCCACCGGCGTGCCCACGGCGATGTCGGTGGTGCCCGACAGCCGCGACAGCAGCACGGCCAGCGCGGTGTGGACAACCATGAACAGCGTCGAATTGTGTTCGCGCGAGAGGCGATCCAGCGCGGCGTGCACGTCGGCGGGGATACGGAAGTCGTAGCTCGCGCCGCGGTTGGTCATGGCGGCGGGGCGCGGCCGGTCGGCGGGCAGGTCCAATTGTTCCGGCAGCCCGGCCAGTTCGTCACGCCAGAACGAGATCTGCTGGGCCAGCAGCGAATCCGGGTCGGATTCGGCGCCCAGGGTCTCGCGCTGCCACAGGGTGAAGTCGGCGTACTGCACCGGCAGGTCGTGCCAGCGGGGGGCGAGCCCACGCAGGCGGTCGGAGTAGGCGGAGATGAGGTCGCGGGTCAGCGGCGCCATCGAGAAACCGTCGGCGGCGATGTGGTGGACCACGCACAGCAGCACGTGTTCCTGGGCACCGAGGCGGAACAGGCGCAGCCGCACCGGCGGTGCCTGCGTCACGTCGAAACCGGCCACGGCCTGCGCGCCGATCAGCGCGGGCAGCTGGTCGGCGGTCGCGTCGACCACTTCGAGCTGCGGGACCGCGCGCGGGTCGCGCACCGGCAGCACCAGCTGCACGGCGTCACCGTCGACCACCGCGTTGCGGTCGGCGGGCCCGGAGGCGGTAGCGGAGCGTGACCACGCAGGGCCCTCGGTCGCGACGCCATATACCGGATAGATGGTGCGCAGCACCTCGTGACGGGCGACGAGATCGGTGACCGCGGCACGCATGGCGGCCAGGTCGAGCACGCCCGACAGGCGCACCGGCAGCGGAATGTTGTTGGCGCCACTGGCCGGATCGAACCGGTTGAGGAACCACATCCGCTGCTGCGCGTAGGACAGCGGGATCTGTTCCGGGCGCACCTGCGCCGTCAGCGGATGACCGGTGCCCACCCCGATATGCGATTCGACCCTGGCCGCCAGCGTCGCGACCGTCGAGGCCTCGAACACCAGCTGGACCGGCACCCGGGTCTCGAGCGCGGTACCGATGCGGGCCACCGCCTGCGCGGCCAGCAGCGAGTTGCCGCCCAGCTCGAAGAAATCGTCGTCCGCGCCGACCTGTTCGCTGTCGTCGGGGACCAGCAGGTCCGCGAACACCCGCGCCACGATCTCCTCGACCGGGGTGCTGGGCGCGCGGTAGGCGCGCGCGGTGAAAGTGGGCTCCGGCAGGGCTTTGCGGTCCAGCTTGCCGACCGGGGTCAGCGGGATCTCGTCGAGCAGCATGACCGCCGCGGGCACCATGTACGCGGGCAGCAGCCCGGCCAGGTGGGTGGTGAGCTCGGCCGGGGTCACCGCGGCGCCCGCGCGGGGCAGCACGTAGGACACCAGCGAGGTCGCGCCGCTGGCCAGCGTGCGGCCCAGGGTGGCGGCGAAATCCACGTCGGGGTGGGTGGTGAGCGCGTTGTCGATCTCGCCCAATTCGATACGCAGGCCACGGATCTTGACCTGGAAGTCCGAGCGACCCAGGTATTCGAAATCACCGGAGGTGTTGCGGCGCACCAGGTCACCGGTGCGGTAGAGGCGGCCACCGGGCGCGCCCGCGTCGGCACCGAACGGATTGGCGACGAAACGCTCCGCCGTGAGCCCCGGGCGGTCCAGATATCCCTGTGCCAGTGCGGGTCCCGCCAGATACAGCTCGCCGACCACCCCGGCGGGCACCGGCCGCAGTCGCGCGTCGAGCACGAACGCGGCCACGCCGGAGATCACCGAACCCAGCGTCACCGGCTCTCCGGCGACCATCTCGCCGGTGGTGACCATGACCGTGGCCTCGGTCGGCCCGTAGGCGTTGAACACCGAACGACCCTGTGCCGCCCAGCGATCCACCAGTTCCGGGCCGAGCTTGTCGCCACCGGTGACGACCACGCGCACGGTCTCCACCGCGTTCACGTCCACCGACTCCAGCGCGCCCGGCGTGATCAGCAGATGCGAAACCTGTTCGCGGCGAACCAGATCGGCCAGCTCGACACCACCGAACACCGTCGGCGGCACCACCACGAGGGTCGCCCCCGCGCTGAAGGTGAACAGCATCTCCATCAGCGAGAAGTCGAAGCTGGGCGAACTCAGATGCGTCACCCGCGCGCCGGCCTCGATGCGGTACTGCCTGCCGATCGCGGCCATGGTCGCCAGTCCGGCCTGGGTCACCGCGACGCCCTTGGGCAGGCCGGTGGAGCCGGAGGTGTAGATGAGGTAGGCGGGGTGGCGCTCGTCGAGGGTGCGGACCCGGTCGCTGTAGGAGATGGCGTGCGCGGGGCGGGCCGCGACGGCGGCGGCGAGGGTGGGGTCGTCGAGTTCGAGCCAGGCGGTGCTGTCACCGAGGCTGTCGCGATGCGCGGCGGTGGTGAGGCCGAGCACGGCCCGCGAATCGGTGACGATGTGGGCGATGCGATCGGCCGGGTAGGCGGGGTCGATCGGCACGTAGGCCGCGCCGGTCTTGGCGACCGCCCACACGCTCAGCACCGACTCCACCGAGCGGGTGATCGCGACGGCGACGATGTCACCGGGGCCGACACCGCGGCCGATCAGCTCGCGGGCGAGCTGGGAGGACTGCTCGTCGAGTTCGCGGTAGGTGAGTTCGCGCTGGTCGGCGGGCTCACCGGTGGGGTTGAACCGCAGGGCGACGGCCTCGGCGGCCGATTCGACGGCTGCCGTCAGCAACTGCCCGAATGTCGGACTGCTCGACCGGCGACGGCGGTTACCGCGGGCAGAACGACGGGCAGTTTCCATTCGGGTTCATTCACCTCTCATCGAGCCTGGACGCGCGGCGACACCGCACCGTGCAGATCGAGCCATCATATCGACCGGTCACATCGCCCTGCCGGTCGCGCCGGTGCCCCCAGCACTCGGGGCCCTGAGGAGTATCGGCCCGACCCCGGACGGTGTTGCCGGATCAACAGCAAAGTGACGGGGGTCATACCAACCACCGCCACTGTGCCCACGCGGGTCATCCGCGCTCGAAACGCTCACTCAGTGCGAGGAGGGACCCCACTCCAGCGGCACACCCTTGGAGGCGAGGTAGGGCATCGGGTCCATCTTGGCGCCGCCCTGGTCCCAGATCTCCAGGTGCAGGTGCGGGCCGGTGGACTGGCCGCGGTTGCCGACGGTCGCGATGACATCGCCCGCGTTGACCCGCTGACCCTCGCTGACCAGCATCTCGTTGACGTGGCCGTAGACCGCGGTGGTGCCGTCGTCCTGGAGCACCCGCACCCACAGGCCGAAGCCCGAGGCCGGGCCCGCCTCGATGACGGTGCCGTTGGACACGGAGTGGATGGGCGCGCCGATCTGGTCGGCGAAGTCGAGGCCGTAGTGCATGGCGCCCCAGCGGGAGCCGTAGCCGGAGCTGATCGGGCCCGCGACCGGGCGCACGCTCTGCGACGGCGCGACCTGGTGCTGGATGCCCTGGAGGATGTCCTCGACCTGGCTGAGCGGGCCCGCGATCTCGGGCGGCAGGTTGCCGATGCCGAACGGCGCGGCCACGGGGGCGGCGATCGGGGCGGCGACGGCGTCGACCTGAGTGGGGGCCTCGGTGTGCGCGGAGACTTCCTGCGCGGCGACCAGGTTCACGTCCTGGCGGGCCGACTCTGGGACGACGGAATCCTGCACGTCGTCGTGGCTGGGCAGCAGCGGGGCGGCGTAGGCGATGGTGGGGGCGATCTGGGCGGCGATGCCGACCAGGGCGCCGGTGGCGACCGCGGCGCTGGCGGCCACGCGCACCCGGTCGGTCCGCGAGGGCTCGGCACGGTGCCTGCTGGGGCGCCCGGCCGCTCCGTCACCCAGCAGAGCCTGCACGGAGATCGATTCGGGGCCAACCCGGTGCTGCGACAACGTTTCGTCCTAGCGTCCGACTACAAGGAAAACGTCACCGGCGGGGCCGGTCCGGGAGCCTCCGAAGAGGTACCCGGTGCCGAACTGTCTGTAACGGTTCGGCATCCGTTGTGACGGGAACTCTACTCGGCCGTGATCATTCCGCAACCTTCCGGGGAATAGACGCAGGTAGATGACGTATCGCACAGTGACCGAAGTCGTGTCCGGCGGCTCACACCGGGCGCCAGGGGGCTGGACACGCGCCGGGGCGAGCAGACTCTGACCCATGGTGCTCGAGAGCTTGCGTGTCCCCATCGTCGCCGCGCCCATGGCGGGCGGCCCCACCACCGCGGAGCTGACCGCCGCGGTCTCGGCCGCGGGCGGCTTCGGCCAGGTCGCCGCCGGCTACCTCACCGCGCAGGCGCTGGCCGAGCAGATCGCGGCCACCCGTGCCGCCACCGCCGCGCCGTTCGGCGTCAACCTCTTCGCGCCCGGCCCGGTCACCGAACCCGCCGACTACGCCGGCTACCTCGCCGAACTCGGCGCGCGGTTCCCCCTGGGCAGCCCGACCCACGACACCGACGCCTGGGCCGAGAAGCTCGACCTGCTGGTGGCCGACCCGGTCGCGGTGGTCTCGACCACCTTCGGCTGTCCCGGCGCCGAGGAGGTCGACCGCCTGCACGCCGTCGGCACCGAGGTCTGGGTAACCGTCACCTCCCCCGCGGAGGCGCTGATCGCCGTCGACGCGGGCGCCGACGCCCTGATCGCCCAGGGCGCCGAGGCGGGCGGCCACCGGGCCGGCTTCCACGATGTCCCGGCCGACGACCCCGTCGACCCGCTCGCCCTGCTGCCCCTGCTGCAACTGCTCACCGCCGTCACCGACCGCCCGCTCGTCGCCGCGGGCGGCATCGCCACCGGCGCGGGCGTGGCCGCCGTGCTCGCCGCGGGGGCGCGGGCGGCCCAGATCGGCACCGCCCTGCTGCGCTGCGCCGAGGCGGGCACCAACGCGGTACACCGGGCCGCGATCGGCTCGGCCGAACCCACCATGCTGACCCGCGCCTTCACCGGACGCCGCGCCCGCGGAATCCGCAACCGCTTCCTCGTCGAGCACTCCGCCGACGCGCCCGCCGCCTACCCCGAAATCCACTACGCCACAGCCCCGCTGCGGGCCGCCGCCAGGGCCGCGGGCAACCCCGACGAGGTGAACCTGTGGGCGGGCCAAGCCCATTCGCTCAGCACCGGGCAATCGGCAAGCGAACTGGTCAGCGACCTCGCCGCCGACGCGAAAAGCGCTCTCCGAAAAGCACTTTCGGAATGAATCCAGGGTTATTGACAACGAATTTCGTTTAGACTCGGACAGGCACACCCCGCCCCAAGCAGGAGGAGAGCGCCATGTCCCTCGATGTACCCGCCGCCTTGCTCGAACGCGCCGAACAGGGCGATATCGACGACGCGGAATTCGTCGAATGCGTCCGCACATCACTGCCCTACGCCTGGGAAGTGGTGAGCCGGGTCGCCGGCGAACTGCGGGACGGTGACGCGGAATTCGCCGACAACGTGGTGCCCCCGCCGGACGAGGTCGCCCGCGGTCAGCTGTTGCGCGCCCTGGCCTCCGACGCCATCCGCGGCGGGCTCGAGCGGCACTTCGGCGTGAAGCTGGCCTTCCAGAACTGCCACCGCGTCGCGGCGTTCCCGCTGTCGTCGGTGGGCGGGGAGACCTACACCCGCTACATCAGCCCCCGCGCCCAGCTCCTCAACCAGAGCCCCGAACTGCGCAACTGCTGACTTTCGGTCGACAACTGAATATCGACAACTGCATCGCACAACAGAATCCGACAACCGAATACGACGACAGCGGGCGTGGAAGCGAATTCCACGCCCGCTGTCGGTCCTACTCCGGGACTCAGCCCAGGGTCACCACGTCCAGTTCGCCCTCGGCGTACTGGGCCCGCAGCCGCTTCTTGTCGAACTTGCCGACGCTGGTCTTGGGCACCTCCGCGATGAAGGTCCAGCGCTCGGGCAGCTGCCACTTGGCGAACTTGTCGGCCAGGAAGTCGCGCAGTTCGGCGGCCTCGGTGGCCGAACCCTCGGCCCGCACGATGGCCACCAGCGGGCGCTCGTCCCACTTCTCGTCGGGCACGCCGATCACGGCGGCCTCGGCGACGGACGGATGGCCCATCACCGCGTTCTCCAGATCCACCGAGGAGATCCACTCACCGCCGGACTTGATCACGTCCTTGGAGCGGTCGACCAGGGTGAGGTAGCCGTTGGGGCTGATCTTGCCGACGTCACCGGTGCGCAGCCAGCCGTCGTCGAACTTGTCCGGGTCGATCTCGGCGCCGGTGGGCGAGTAGTAGGAGCCGGTGATCCAGGCACCGCGCACCTCGAGCTCGCCGAGCGATTCGCCGTCGTTGGGCACGACCTTGCCGTCGTCACCGACCAGGCGGGCCTCGACATTGGCCGGGAAACGACCCTGCGTGTAGCGGTAGGCCCACGCCTCCTCGCCCTCGGCGCCGGCGGGCGCGTGCGCGACGCTGCCCAGCGGGGAGGTCTCGGTCATGCCCCAGGCGTGCAGGATGCGCACGCCGTGCTTCTCCTCGAACGCGCGCATCATCGACGGCGGCACCGCCGAACCACCGACCACGGCGGTGCGCAGGTGCGAGATGTCCTGCGGCTGGGCGGCCAGCGCGGCCAGCACGCCACCCCAGATGGTCGGCACGGCGGCGGCGAAGGTCGGCTTCTCGGCGGCCATCATCTCCAGCAGCGGCGCGGGCTGCAGGAAGCGGTCCGGCATCAGGATGTTGGCACCCGACATCAGCGCCGCGTACGGCAGGCCCCACGCGTTGGCGTGGAACAGCGGCACGATGGCCAGCACGTAGTCGGAACCCTGGAAGCCCATGCCGTTGGGCGAGTTCACCTGCATGGCGTGCAGCCAGTTGGAGCGGTGCGAGTAGACGACGCCCTTCGGGTCACCGGTGGTGCCCGAGGTGTAACACATGGCGGCGGCCGAGCGCTCGTCGATCACCGGGAAGTCGAACTCGGCGGACTGGGCGTCGAGCAGCTCGCGGTAGGCGTGCACCCGCACACCCTCGGGCGCGGTGAGCGCGGCGGCGTCGCCGTTGACGACGATCACGTGCTTCACGGTCTTCAGGTTCGGCAGGTACTGCGCGAACAGCGGCAGCAGCGTGCCGTCGACGAGCACCACCTGGTCCTCGGCGTGATTGGCCACGAACACCAGCTGCTCGGGGAACAGCCGGATGTTGAGCGCGTGCAGCACCGCGCCCATGGCGGGCACCGCGATGTAGGCGGTCATGTGCTCGTTGTTGTTCCACATGAAGGTGCCGACGCGGTCGCCCTCGCCGATGCCGAGCCCACGCAGCGCATTGGCCAGGCGCGCCGAATCGGCGCCCAGCTCGCGGTAGGTCATGGTCCGCACGCCGTCGCCGGTCCAGGTGGACACGATCGAATCGCCCTGGAAAGTGGCGGCGTACTTCAGCAGTGTGGCCAGCGACAGCTGGTCGTTCTGCATGGTGCTCAGCATTGTGGTGCTCCTTCGGTCCCTGCCGTGGCATGAGCCACGTCACACCGGATGCTACCGAAAAGTATGCGTCGGGAGATTGTTTCCTCCGGCAACATTCCTGCAGGTCTGTAGGGTCACCGCGAAGTCGGCGGCGGGTCGTGCGGCGGCTGGGCTCCGGGCCCGCGATGATGCGCCGGGACGCCCGGACCCGCGTGCTCGGCGTTGTGCACCGCGTCGACCACCAGCCTGCGCACATGGTCGTTGTCGAGGCTGTAGTAGATCGTGGTCCCCTCCCGCCGGGTCCGCACCAGCCGCGCCATCCGCAACTTCGCCAGATGCTGCGACACCGAGGGCCCGGCCTTCCCCACCCTGGTGGCCAGCTCGGTCACCGACAGTTCCTCATCGGCCAGCGCCCACAACACCTGCACCCGCGTCGCGTCGGCCAGCATCCGGAACACCTCGACGACCAGGCCGACCTGGTCCTCGTCCAGCGGCGGGCGCTTGTCTGCGGTCATGCGCAGATAGTAGAGAACCGTCGACCCGCCTCGTCCAGCCGCTCGGCTGATCAGCGCAGGGCGGTCTCGGCCAAGGTGGTCCAGTCGGCGAGCACCTGCTTGCGGCGCGCCCGGTCGCGGCCGACCATCTCGTCGAGGGTCGCGCCGCGCACGAGGTTGATGGTGAGCCAGAAGGTGCTCTCCAGGCGTTCACGGGCGATGTCGGGGGCGATCAGTCCGGCGCAGCGGTCGAGGAGTTCGACCGTGAGATCGTGCTGGACGCGCAGCATCTCGCGGCGCAGCGCGGCGTCGTTGGCGATACCGACGTAGAGCTCGACCGCGGCGCGGCCCAGTTGTCCCGCGAAAGTGGCGGTGACCAGCTGCACCAGCACCGCACCGGCGGAGCTCTCCCCGGCGAGCGCTTTGGCCTTGCGCTGCATGGCTTCCCGCTGCCGGTCGGTGAGATGGCCGATGGTCTGCGCGAAAAGCTGGGCCCGCGTGTGGAACTGGTGCAGCTGGGCACCGCGGGTCACCCCGGCGCGGGCGGTGATGTCGGCGATCGAGGCGCCCGCGTAGCCGACCTCGGCCAGGCTCTCGATCGCGGCGTCGAGCAGCAGCGTCCGCGTGCGCAGACTCTTCTCCTGATGCTTGTTCGGTGGCAGCGCGGGCATCAGACCAGTATACGGCCCGGAAATTCCGTGCTGCCTTGCACGCAATTCCGTGTGACACGTACTGTGACGAGCATGGCTGTAGACCGGATGCTGCCCACCGACGAAGCGCGCGAGCTGATCGAGCTGACCCGCGACATCGCCGACAAGGTCCTCGAACCTCGGGTCGCGGAGAGCGAGAAGACCGGCGTCTTCCCCGAAGGTGTGTTCCCGGCGCTCGGCGCGGCCGGGTTGCTGAGCCTGCCGTATCCGGAGGAGTTCGGCGGCGGCGCGCAGCCCTACGAGGTCTACCTCCAGGTACTCGAGGAGCTGGCGAGCCGCTGGGCGGCCGTCGCCGTCGCGGTGAGCGTGCACGGCCTGAGCTGCCACCCCCTGTTCACCTACGGCACCGACGAGCAGAAACAGCAGTGGCTGGCCGGCATGCTCTCCGGCGAAACCGTCGGCGCCTACAGCCTTTCCGAGGCCCACGCCGGGTCCGACGCGGCCGCCCTGCGCTGCCGCGCCACCCCCGTCGACGGCGGCTACCGCGTCACCGGAACCAAGGCGTGGATCACCAACGGCGGGCGCGCCGACTTCTACACCCTGTTCGCCCGCACCGGCGAGGGCTCGCGCGGCATCTCCTGCTTCCTGGTCCCCGCCGACACCGCGGGCCTGAGCTTCGGCAAGCCGGAGGAGAAGATGGGCCTGCGCGGCATCCCCACCACCACCGCCGCCTACGACGACGCCTTCCTCCCCACCGAACGCCGCATCGGCGCGGAGGGACAGGGTCTTTCGATCGCCTTCAGCGCCCTGGACGCGGGCCGCCTCGGCATCGCCGCCGTCGCCACCGGCGTGGCCCAGCGCGCCCTCGACGAGGCCGTCGCCTACGCCAAGGAGCGAGAAGCGTTCGGCCGCAAGATCATTGATCACCAGGGCCTCGGTTTCGTCCTGGCCGACATGGCCGCCGCCGTCGACACCGCCCGCGCCACCTACCTCGACGCGGCCCGTCGCCGCGACGCCGGACTGCCGTACTCACGCCAGGCCAGCGTCGCCAAGCTGGTCGCCACCGACGCGGCGATGAAGGTGACCACCGACGCCGTGCAGGTCTTCGGCGGCTACGGCTACACCCAGGACTTCCCCGTGGAGCGCTACATGCGCGAGGCGAAGGTCATGCAGATCTTCGAAGGCACCAATCAGATCCAGCGCCTGGTGATCGCCCGCCACCTCGCCGGTTAGCTATCCCGCCACGCGCTGATCAACACGGGTCGGCGCGATCGGGCAACCAGCCAGTAAACTCGATGGCATCTCGAGACCTCGACGGAAAGAGGTGCGCGATGCTGTGGTGGCTGGTCGTGATCGTGATCGTCTGTGTGGGTCTGCTGCTGTATCTGCGCGCCGAGCAGAACCGGCGCACGGCGAGGGAACTCGAGGAGGCCCAGGCCGACGCCAGGGTGACCATCGAGCGCCTCGGCGGGCAGGTCTACCAGCTCACCCCGCGCAACGAAGCCGCCCGTCAGGCCCTGGCCGACGCCTCCGAGCGCTACAACGCCGCGGGCGGCCAGATCGACCGCGCCACCTCCGCCGCCCAGGCCGTGCTGGCCAAACAGTCCGCCGTCGAGGGCCTCTACTACATCGCCGCCGCCCGCACCGCCATGAACATGGACCCCGGCCCGCCCATCCCCCCGCTGCCCGGCCAGGACATCGCGGGCCGCGTCGACAAACCCCGCGTCATCGAACACGACGGCCGCCGCATCGCCGCCTCACCCGCCGCCTCCCCCGGCACTCCGAACTACTACCCGGGCGGTCGCGTCGCCGGTCGTCCCGTCCCCGCAGGCTGGTACTCCGAGCCCTGGTGGCGGCCCGCGCTGATCGCGGGCGCCTGGGGCGCGGGCTCGGCCCTGCTGTTCACCTCACTGTTCGCCGGAATGCCCGGGGTCGGTTACGACGCGCAGGCCTTCGAGGACGGGGCCGGGGAAGCCGCGCTCGACCAGGGCGACCCGGGCGTCGACCCCACCGGATTCGACGACCCGAGCGGTTTCGACGACCCCAGCTGGGGTGGCAGCACCGACACCGGATTCGATGGGGGCTTCGACGGCGGATTCGCCTGAGCGCGCCCGGTCAGCTCCTGGTCTGACATTCGGCCAGTTCCGCGGTCTCCCGCCGCACCTGATCGGAGGCGGGCAGGCGGTCGGCGACGAGCCGCACGCGCGGATTCTGATTCGCGATCTGCTCCGCGGACGCCGCGATCAAATCGCGAGCGGCGGTTTTCAAATGCTCCGGATCGTCCGGGTCGACCGCGGCCATCTCAGTGGCTCTGGACCGGTCGGCCAGGTGCAACCCGTCGAACAGCAGGATCAATTCGGCCTGCGCCGACCGCCATTCCTCCGGGAACAGCTCCGGAATGGGCAACTCCGCGACCCCACGACGCGCGGTGTCGGCAGCCGTGGCCCGCGCCGTCAGCATGGCCGCCGCCGCGTCCCGATACCGCACCGGCGTCAACTGCCCACCACCCGCCTCGGCCGCCTGCAGATCAGCGCGATACCGCGTCTGCACCACACACACCGACCGATAGAACGCCACCATCTCCGCCTGCACCGCGGGCCCCGCCCCCTCGATCTCGGCCGCCCGAGCCACCACCGCCGGATCGGCCTCCCGCGTCACCGCCGTCCCCACCAACCCCCCTTCGACCGCACACCCACCCAGCACCCCACACGCCGCGACCGCGACCAGCACACCCCGAAAACCCGCCCGACCAGCCATGACCACGTACTCCTCGGAAGAAGAACACTCAGCATGCCCACCATCGCCCCACGGGGCGGAAACAAACCGACGCTAGATCACCATCCCCCGAGTACCCCACCCCACACCCATTTCACATCCGGCGTGTCGCCCCACCACCAAGGTTGTAACCACCCCACCCCCACCCGGTAGACTCCCCTCTCGTCCCCCCGGGACCCCCGCCTTCGTAGCTCAGGGGATAGAGCACCGCTCTCCTAAAGCGGGTGTCGCAGGTTCGAATCCTGCCGAGGGCACCAAAATTGTTTCATTCAAACCTACGGCGTAAGCCGTGGGTTTTGTGGTTTCTAGGGCGCTGGCCTGGGCAAACGGTATCGGAACCTCCCGCCGGATAGCCTCCATCAGTTCAACCCCGTCCGGCGTCACTCGCCGATCATCTTCGACGCTGACACCGTCGGACGTGTTCTGAGCCAACGCTGGTTCGCCGCTCCCCATCGCGACGGTTTCCAGCAGCGACTTGAACGGCTCCGCTAGCTCCACGCGTACATCGTCCTGCTCGACATAGATCTTGGTGAAGAACGCCTGGTTGAACAGTCGTCGCACATGATCGGTGGCTCCGACATACGCGCCGTAGCAGTTGACGGCGTAGTCAAGCGCGACGCGCACATTTCGTCCAACATCTTCAAGGTGCGTCGTGCTGGTTTCCAGACGGCTCTCCACTTCCGACAACTGCCGGGCGATTCGATCTTGCTCCTCCTTGAGGAGATCCAGCGGCAATGCCCCGGCGTAGTGGGCTTGGAGCAGTCGGGCGCGTTGATCGAGTAGCTGCTGCTTCTGTGTGGCCATTTCGCGTTGTTGCAGTTCAGCCGCTGTACGGATCGAGGCCCGCTCATCCCGGATCACCGATTCAACCGGTTCCCGGAGTTCGGGTGCGAGCTGGATGGCACGGTACTCAGCCTCGACAAACTCCTCGACACGCGAGATCAGGACAGCCTGGCGCTGACAGGTGGTGTACTTCTGGTGTCGGCCGACACATACGAAGTACGGGTACACCGTGCCGTAGCGATTCTTGGCGATGGTGACGATCAGACGATTGCCGCAGCCTCCAGAACACCGACGACTTCAGGTAGTGCGGGTGCTCGCGCTGCTTCTCGCCAACCGCGTGCGAGGTCAGCACATCCTGAACCCGTTGCCACGTCACGGGATCAATTTCTGGGTCTACTACCCGCAGGATGATCGGGAGGAGCCGCCCGCTCGCGCGCTGGGGGCACTGCTTCGTCAGCTGCATCAATTGCCAGCTCCGCCCTTTGCCCTGCCGTCCTACCTGCCGCTCGCTGGTCTGCGCCGGGCACTGGCACTACCTGGTGCCCTGCGCGAAGCGGATCGGGCCTGGCTTGTCGAACGGTCCGAATCCCTGATCGCGCAGTACGAACAGCTCGACTCGCACTTGGGCGTCGGTATGGTTCATGGCGACGCTTACACAGGTAATACGCTCTGGAATGGTGATCAGGTACGCCTCGGCGATTGGGACGAAATATCCTCGGCGCCACGGGAACTCGATCTCATCAACACCTTCCAGGGAGTTCGCTATGGCGTTGAAAAATCTGAACTTGATGAGTTCGCTGACGCCTACGGCTGGGATGCACGGGAGTGGTCGGGGTTCACAGTGCTGCAAGATATGCGCGACCTGCACACGTTGACCGGCTTCATCCGACGGGCTGCCCGTGAACCAGCGGCGGCAGCACAGCTGGAGCTTCGTATCGCTACGTTGCGGGATTCAAGCGATACGCGGCTTTGGCGGGCGGCAACGTAACTGGACGAATATATCGGCATTGGCCTATGCTCGCGAATGTCGAGACAATCAGGCTATTCAGGATCGCTCCCAGGTTCATCAGCAAACCTCTGCGTCAAGTATTCTTCATGAAGATCGTTAGCTCGGCCCAGCTTAGTCACATACGACTCAAGACGATCGCTAAATGCTTCGCCTGCCGTGGGGATGCATTTGTCTAAGTACTCCTGCGCAATCATGGCAGCTATCAGTGCCATCGTGAACAGCGGTTGTGGACGGTCTGGTGCAGGATTAAAGTCTAGCTGAAACTTCCCATCTATGACCTCAAGATGATTTCGTTCCAGATCGTGCCATGAGCCGTGAATACTGCCTGAACCAGCACGGTACGCCGAATATGCAGTCGGGCCTAGCAATCGGATGCGGTTCTCAGCATTGGGCCATCGGATCTGCTTGCGAGATGGAATTGCATCCTCGCGCACCCCGGCGGTGTCGAAGGTTAGATGGATCGATCGCTCGATTCTCTCTTCGATGTTGAGCTTATCGCCACCGCGCTCATCAATTTGCTGCCGCACGTTTTTCAGGAATTCTTTTTCTGCTATGAGACTATCGAGCACGTAGGATTCGCGTCTGGTCAGATCAGTTGCATCGGCGAGCAAGTACTTCAGTATTGACGCTGAGTCGAGAAATTGTCTCGTCAGCTGCATAGTCTGGTCGCCCCCGTGATCATCGGCAACTCCGCGAATTACTGATCGCATCAGCTTAACCATGCGTACGAGATGGCCAACGAGGATGGCCTCATCGCGGTCGAATCCCTCCGGCTGATCAGCGTCGAGCGTTGCGGCGGCCAGGGTAAGGAGTTGCGCGGCTTCTTTCAGAAGCTCGAATGACTCTCGCATGAATATGGTTTCTGAACTGGCCGATTCAAGTGCAGTGAAATCGACCTGATAGTCGACTACATTGCTCAAATCCAGTTCTCCCCTGTCGGTCATGGCCCGAATCATGGCAGAGTCCATGAGCGAAGTAAAGCTTATATTGTTCGACAGTCTGCTGTAGTGCCGTACACTGGCGAGCCATGCGACTGCTATCCCTTGACTACGATCCTGTCTACGGTGACGACGACAGTGACGACTGCATGCGCGCATCATTTGGCAGCGACGTCACCGTCTTCGACTATGATGTCGTGATCTGGGATCCTGCGGAGACGCTACGCTCTTACCGTGATTCAGGCTACGGTGGCGTAGCGCACTTCCAAAATCTTCCGCGAATATCTGATCATAAGTCAGTCGGCCTCAAAGCGGACATCTCACGTCGCAGATCGGAATTCGCCGAGTTTCTTAAGATGGGTCGGACACTGGTTGTCATTGTGCGACCTCCGCAGGAGTGCTATGCCGCGACCGGCAAAAAGACTTATTCGGGAACAGGGCGCAACCAAAAAGTAACGAGCCTGGTTGTCAAAGAAGATATTTGGAATGCACTTCCCGTCCGCGATCCGCAGCTCACACTTGCTGCTGGCAGTCGGCTCACTATCAACGGCGAAGGCGCGATCCCATCGTTCTTGCGGAAGTACAAAAGATTCCTCAAGTATGAAGCGTTTATGTCAAACCCGCCTGGACGTCCGGTCGCGACTGTGACTGGTACCAGCCACGCAGTCAGTTCTGTTTTGAAGACCGAAGACGCTGGGCTACTTCTTCTATTGCCCGTATTTCAGTTGAAAGACGGTAGGGATGAAGAAACCGGAAGAGCGCTTTGGAAGGACGAGTCTGTTGAAATCCAGGAAGACTTGCTTGAAGCAATAGAAAAGATAAAAGCCACAGCTGTCGAGACTCGTCCAGTTTGGGCAGGTAAGTACTCCACAAAGGATCAGGTCGCGCTTCGCGATGCCGTCGTAAAGCAGCAAAAGCGTGTTGAGACGGCCCGTGCGAAGTTGTCGACGCTCCAACAAAAGGAGGAGCAGGGACAATCGAAGGATCAGCTTTTTCTCGGTACAGGTCGCGCACTTGAACTGGAAGTAAAGGCAGTGCTTGAGCTGCTAGGAGGCGACGTTACAGAACCCGAACCGGGAAGAGACGACTGGAAAGCTAAGAGCCCCTATCGGGTTCGGTTGCTGAGTCGTCGCCAACAGATCAGTGCCGCACCAAGATTCAGGAATCCGTAGTGGATGTCGGTGCGACGTTCC